>JAQBPH010000310.1:0-12626 GCA_028287625.1 Chloroflexota bacterium
GTCGAGATGGACGGCTTCGAGACCAGCACCCACGTCATCGTGATCGCGGCCACCAACCGGCCGGACGTGCTCGACCCGGCGCTGCTCCGGCCGGGCCGCTTCGACCGCCACGTCACCCTCGACCGCCCCGACATCCGCGGCCGCCGCGCCATCCTCGAGGTGCATGCGCGCAACAAGCCGCTCGACTCCTCGGTGCAGCTCGAGGTGCTCGCCAAGCAGACCCCCGGGTTCTCCGGCGCCGACCTGTCCAACCTCATCAACGAGGCGGCGATCCTGGCGGCGCGGAACAACCGCAAGCTGATCACCATGAAGGACCTCGAGGAGGCGATCGCCCGGGTCATCGCCGGCCCGGAGCGGAAGAGCCGGATGATCTCCGAGAAGGAGAAGCAGACCATCGCCTTCCACGAGATGGGCCACGCGCTGGTGATGCGGACCCTGCCGCACACCGACCCGGTCCACAAGATCAGCATCGTGAGCCGCGGCATGGCGCTGGGGTGGACGCTGAGCCTGCCCCAGGAGGACAAGTACCTGGTGAGCAAGGCGGAGCTGGCCGACCAGCTCGCCGGCATCCTCGGCGGCCGCTGCGCGGAGGAGCTGATCCTCGGCGAGAAGAACATCACCACCGGCGCCCAGGACGACATCCGCAAGGCCACCTCGCTGGCTCGCAAGATGGTCACCGAGTGGGGCATGAGCGACAAGCTCGGCCCGCTCGCCTTCGGCACCAAGGAGGAGCTGGTCTTCCTCGGTCGCGACCTCGGCGAGCAGCGCAACTACTCCGAGGAGGTCGCGAGCGAGATCGACCAGGAGATCCACCACCTGGTCGACAGCGCCTTCATGCTCGCCAAGCAGGTGCTGCGGGAGCGGGAGCACGTGCTCCGCGCCCTCGCCGCCCGGCTGGTCGAGGTGGAGACCATGGATGCCGCGGAGATGGAACGGATCGTCAAGGAGGCCGACCTGCTCCACCGCGTGGACGCCGCCCCGTGCGCCGCCGCGGGGATCTAGAGAACGCTCGCAGGCGTACCGCACACAACCTCGGCCGGGTGTCTCGTCGAGGGCGCAATCCCTCGCCGGGCCGGCCGAGCGGCGTACGAGGCGGACGAGAGGAGTAAGGTAAAGGTGATGTTCAGATGTTCGGTGGCATGTGATGTTCAGAGGATCGACCATCGGGGACCGGGCGACGTCCGCTGATCGCCTGAACGAAGTCCCATCCCGATGAGCCGCTGGTCCATGGGCTCCCGCCATCAGGCGAAGCGGGTGCTCGACCGGGCCGAGAGGCCCGGCGAGGCCCTCGACCTCTCGTACGAGAAGAGGGTCGACAACCTCCAGAGGGTGCGCCGCGACATCGCTGATGTGCTCACCTCGAAGGACAGGCTCGACGCCCAGCGCGACACTCTCGAGCAGCAGTTCGACACCCTCCAGAGCCATGCCCGCGCCGCCCTTCAGCAGGGGCAGGAGGAACTGGCCCGCGCCGCGCTCACCCACGCTCAGCTGGTGAAGCGCCGGATCGACGGACTCGACCGAGAGATGGAGCAGCTGGGGCAGGAGGAGCGCCAGCTGGAGCTGGTCGGCGAGAAGGTGCTCGCCACCGTCGAGGCCGTCCTCCTCCGCATGGCGCGTGAGCCCAGGAGGGCGCAGTACTCGGCGGCCACGGCGAACACCCAGACGAGGGAGACGGTGACCCGCCTGTCCGAACAGACGGCCCCTGAGGTCGTGGAGAGACTGCGCAGGGCCAGACTGAAGCTCCAACTCATCCTCGCAGGCATCGGTGTCCTGGCGCTCGTTGCCGCCTGCGCAGCGCTGGTTCTTGGGGGGCCGTCTGGAGGCACCACGTTGTACAGGGTCGTGGGCGGCGAGAGCTCGGGCGAGGGCAACGGCATCGGCGCCGCTCTCGTGGCACTCGCTGTGTTCGCCGTCGCTCTCCGGCTCCGCCGGCGGTTCGTCCGGAAGTAGCCGATCCGTCCGGACGAGATCCGAGCGGGTGGTCGGGGGGCCACCGTCTCCATGGCGCGCCTCGGCCAGACGTCTGCTGCTGGGCCCAGCGCTGCGCCGCAACGAGCATTGATGGGGCTCCCCTGGGAGAGGACAATGGAGAGCGGCGGCACGGGCTCCCGTGGCCTTTGGAGTGGGCCAGCGGGCATTGCGAGGAGGACGCGGCATGAAGGCGCTCATCTACCACGGTCCCGGAGACAAGCGCTGGGAGGACAAGGCGGACGCAACGATCCAGCAGCCGACCGACACGATCGTGAAGATCGATACGGCCACAATCTGCGGCACCGACCTGCACATCCTGAAGGGCGACGTGCCGACGGTCACCCCGGGGCGGACGTTGGGCCACGAGGCTGTGGGGACCGTCGTCGAGACGGGCGCCGCGGTCAGCACGCTCAAGAACGGAGACAGGGTGCTGGTCTCGTGCATATCGTCTTGCGGCCGCTGCCAGTATTGCCGGCGGGGGATGTACGGCCAATGCCTCGGTGGTGGCGGTTGGATCCTGGGACACCTGATCGACGGCACGCAGGCGGAGTACGCGCGCATCCCGTTCGCGGACAATGGGTTGTACAAGCTGCCGGAGGGGCTCAGCGACGAGCAGGTCCTGTACCTGTCCGACATCCTTCCCACCGGCTACGAGGTCGGCGTGCTGAACGGGCACGTCCAGCCCGGGGATACCGTGGCGGTGGTGGGCGCCGGCCCGGTGGGGCTGGCAGCGATCATGACCTCGCGGCTGTGCGGACCGAGCAAGGTGGTGGCGATCGACATCGCCGACTCCCGGCTGGAGAAGGCGACCGACTTTGGGGCCGACGCGGTCATCAACAGCGCCTCGCAGGATGCCATCACGACGGTCATGGAGATGACCGAAGGGCTGGGCGCCGAGGTGGCCATCGAGGCGGTGGGCATCCCGGAGACGTTCGAGCTGTGCACCGACCTGGTGCGACCCGGTGGTCGGGTGGCCAATATCGGCGTCCATGGCCACCCCGCCACGCTGCACCTGGAGAAGCACTGGATCCGCAGCATCACGGTGACCACGGGCCTGGTGGACACGCACACCACCCCGACCCTGCTGAAGCTGGTGGCTGAGCGCCGGGTCGACCCGAGGCCGTTCGGCACCCATCGTTTCCAGCTGGACGAGGTGCTGAAGGCATACGAGGTGTTTGCCAATCCCGCTCGGACCAACGCGCTGAAGGTCGTGCTGTCGGCGAACTGATCAGCTGTAGGTGAGTAGCCGGGGGGAGTTGCACCCTCCCGGCTCTCGCGGGAACCGGAGGTGAACGCTGCCTGAGCCCCGGCTGCCACTCATGGGATGACGTGACAGACGAGGCTGGGATCGCAGTTCCGGGGGTCGAGGCGCCGCGCCCGGCCGGCCAGGCGGACCAGTTCGTCCCGTAGCCGCTGGAGCTCCCTGATCCGCTCGTCGAGTTCCGTCGCCCGCCGCTGCAGCAGGCTGGCGACATGGGCACAGACGGTCTCGCCCCGGTCGCGGAACGAGATGACCTCGCGGATCTCTCCGAGACTGAGCCCCAGCGCCTGAGCTGCCCGGATGAACCTGAGCTGACTGACGGCCGTCTGGTCGTAGTCGCGGTACTGGGATGCGGTGCGTGCCGGCGCGGGGAGGACCCTGATGTCCTCATAGAAGCGGATGGTCTTGGGCGGCGTGCCGGTGAGTGCCGCGAGTTCCCCGATGCGCACGACGTCGACCCTCTTGACCTTCCATCCTACTGGAAGGTTTATGGTACCCGGCGTGAGCGTCTTGCGCGGGCCGTGTTCCCGAATGCGTCCAGCCCTGGCTCGGGCACGCTCTCGCACAGTCGAGGCGTCAGCCAGGTGACCCGCGGGACAGGGGGATCGGAGTGAGATGAGCGACCGTGGGAAGAGGGGCCTCCTCGCGCTCGCGGCCGTGTGGGCGCTGTGCTGTGGAATGCCGGCTCTGCTCGTGGCCGGCGGCCTGGCCGCTGCGGGCGGCGGGCTCGGCGCGTGCGGCTCATGGCCGGCTGCGGTGATCCTCCTCGCCCTCGCGGGTGGCCTTGGTGTCCGTTGGTGGACAACCCGCCGCCAGGGCGGCGCCTGGCGTCCTCCATCCCGAGGGGTCCGCCGCGTGGAGGCTTCACCGTCGCGATCGATCGATGCCTCGTCCGTCGGAGACGGCGAGCGCACCGTCGCGGGAGTGGACACGCCTCATGGATGAGGAGAACGATCGGTACGGGGAGTTCGACGCCGCCCGGACCGCCCACCACCAGCTTGTCGCCGAGGGGCGCCACGACTACGACCTGATCGTCCTCGGCTCGGGATCCGCCGCCTTTGCCGCGGCGATCACCGCGACGGAGTCCGGCGCCCTGGTCGCTCTCATGGAGGCGAACGTCGTCGGGGGAACGTGCGTCAACGTCGGCTGCATCCCCTCGAAGGCGATGCTCGCCCCTGCGGACCTCTTCCTTCGCGCTGGGCAGATCGTCGCCGAGGCCACGACCGGGCGGCTCGTCGGGGCGAGCGTGGTCGCCGATGGCGCCGGGGACGTCATCCAGGGTGCCGTCTACGCGATCCAGTTCGGTCTCACGATGGAGCAGCTCGCCAGCACCTGGGCGCCCTATCTCACCGTCGCTGAGGCGCTCAAGCTGGCGGCCCAGACATTCACCCGCGACGTCAGCAAGCTGAGCTGCTGCGCAGTGTGAGCGCAACCGTCGACCGTAGGAGGGAGATGGCAGAGATGGCAATAGACGGACGAAACACGGCGCGAAGAGGTCCGGCGACATCGTGGTGGAGGTCCTCTCTGGTGACACTGGGCCTCGCCGTCGTGCTCGTCGCCTGCTCGTCGAACGGGCAGCCGGCCGTTGCCGGGGGTGAGAGCGCCCAATCCCTACACGGGGCGATGGCGATGCCTCCTGCGTCCGGGGCGACCCCCGGGCAGGGTGCCGAGGTGGGCGAGGTGGCATCCGGCTTCTCCCTCGCCACCCTCGCTGGCTCCACCTTCCACTTTCCCACCGGCAGGCCGACCGCCGTCTGGTTCACGGAAAACGGCTGTACCAGCTGCATCCCCAAGGCCCAGGCCCTGGACCGGATCAAGGCCGGCTTCGGCCAGCGCCTCGCCGTCGTTGGCGTCGACATCGCGCCGGGCGAGACCGAGGCGACCTTCAGGGCATGGATCAAACAGGTCGGCAACCCCCGTTTCGAGTTCGCCATGGACAGGGGCAGCAAGGTCACGCTGGCCTGGGGGGTGAAGGACACCTCGACCATCGTCATCACCGATGCAGCGGGCAAGGTCGTCTACAACTCGCTGGAGGCGGCGGACGAGCAGACCTTCCGGGCCGCCCTGTCCACAGCCGGCTTGAAGTGAGCAGTCTGGCCTTCGCCTTCGGGGCGGGCCTGCTCGCCCCGCTCAACCCGTGCGGGTTCGCCATGCTCCCGGCCCTGTTGGGCTACTACCTCGGGGAAGCACCCGGGGACCAGGCTGCCTCGACCTTCGCCCGCCTGGGCCAGGGCTTCGCCGTGGGCGCAGCGGTGAGCCTCGGCTTCGCCGGCGCCTTCGCCGGCGCCGCCCTCCTCATCTCGGTGGGGTTGCGCTCCCTGATGGGCTACGTGCCCTGGGCGGCGGCGGTCATCGGTCTCCTGCTCGTCGCCCTTGGCCTGGCCTTGATCGGGGGTCGCACCCTGGCCCTGCGCCCCATCGAGCGCCTCCGCCCGGCGAGGGGGCGGGCGTTCGGGCGCATGACGCTCTTCGGGGCGGCGTACGCGACGGCGTCGCTCTCCTGCACTCTCGCCATCCTCCTCGTCGTCGTGGCCCTGGCCTTGGCCATGTCGAACCCGGCCGGGATTCTGAGCGTGCTCGCCGCCTACGCGGCCGGCGCCGCCACGGTGCTCACCACCGTGTCGGTCTCGACGGCCCTGGCTCGAGACGCCGTGGCCCGAAAGCTGCGCCGGGTGCTTCCATACGTCGGTCGATTGGGCGGGGTCCTGCTCGTCGCCTCTGGGCTCTACCTCGTCGCGTACTGGCTTCCGGTCCTGACCGGCTCGTCGACCAGTCCGGTGGGCGGATTCTCCGCGGTCATCTCCGGCCACCTCCGTGACCTCGTCGACGCGCACCAGAGGGTCCTCATCGCCGCGGCCCTCGTGCTCTTCTCCGGCGGAGGGGTCGTGGCCCTTCGCTCCTGGCGAGGTCGCCAAGTGCTGAGGGAATCAGGTACCCGATGGCACGGGCGGTGGTCCAGTGGACAAGCCCGCCCTCGTCGGTGACACGAATAAAGCAGCCCATGGCGGTCTCCGATGAGCTCGCGACCAGTCTGCATCCACCTACCACAACGGGAGTGACGAGTGTTTCCCTGGCCACCAGTTGGACTTCAGAGCCCGGATGAGCATCAGCCCGGTCATTGCCGTGACGCTCGTAGGTGCTCGCGTTGCACAGCAAAGAAGGCGGAGAGGCCGCCTACCACTGAGAGGACCAATGCCGCACCGATTTCGAGGTCAGCGAGGTTGTAGACGCCCTGGTCGAACCTGGGCACCCGTCGAAAGGCCAGGTAATCGGACGCCGAGCCGCGCAACAGTGCCTCAAGCATGTTGGCCAGCCCGCCCGCCATTGCAAGAGCAGCGGCGGTCACCAGGAGCCGAGTGCCCTGCAATGTTGGTGCAAGTATCATCGCCAGGACTGCGGTGGCGACCGCCACCACCGTACCGGTGCTGAGGCGTGGCACCAAGTGCTCAGTGTGGCCAAAGAGAATCAGAGGCCGAACCACCCAGCCAGTGGCTCGGTGGCTGACTGGAAGTGTGACCCTGACGAGAACGCCGACAGCGAGATTGATGACAGTCCCTGCGACGGCCAGCGCGGCCAGCCGACGGCGGACGCCTCCGCTCCTGGTGGGGGGTGGGACCCTGGATCCGACGGCAGACACTCCCATCTGATCCATCGTACTAGCACCAGCCTGCGCGGCCACCGATAGGAGGGCGGCCCTCACCTGGGCATCAAAACCATTGCGTCTGTTCGCGAAACGGCCCCACGGTGGTCGGGTACGTCCGCATCTCGACCGAGGGCTGTTTCGAGTTCCGCAGACAGCCCGGTGTCGGGGCAGGCGGCCGCGCCCGCCCCGCCACCGGTGGTCCGTTACAGCTGGGTGCAGACCGCCTTGGTTTCGAGGTAGTTGTTGAGCACGTCGTGGCCCATCTCCCGACCCCACCCCGACTGCTTGTAGCCGCCGAAGGGCAGGGCGGCGTCGAAGATGTTGTAGGTGTTGATCCACACCGTTCCGCTGCGGATCTTCTTGGCCATGGCGTGTGCCTTGGAGACGTCCTTGGTCCAGACCCCCGCGCCGAGCCCATACACGGTGTCGTTGGCGACTAACGCGATCTCGTCGAGGCTCTGGAAGGGCTCGGCGACCACGACCGGCCCGAAGATCTCCTCCTTGACGATGCTCATGTTCGGGCGCGTGTTCGTGATCACGGTCGGCTCGAAGAAGTAGCCGCGCTCGCCCGACCGGGAGCCGCCCGTGACGATCTCGGCGCCGTCGGCCCTGCCCGCGTCGAGGTAGCCCGTCACCCGGCGCAGCTGCTCGTCGGACACGAGCGGCCCCATCTCGGTGTCCGCGGCCATGCCGTCGCCGAGCTTGATCGACTTCGCAATGTCGGCCACGCCGTTGACGACGTCGTCGAAGCGGGACCTCTCCACGTAGAGAAGGGAGCCAGCGCAGCAGCACTGGCCATGGTTGAAGAAGATGGCGCTCGCCGCGCCTGCGATGGCCGCGTCGTCGGCGTCGGCGAACACGACATTGGGACTTTTCCCGCCCAGCTCGAGAGAGACCTTCTTCAGGTTGCCGGCGGCCGCCTTCACGATCAGCTTGCCGACCTCGGTCGACCCGGTGAACGCCACCTTGTCGACATCGTCGTGGGCGGCGAGCGCGGCGCCGGCGGTCTCGCCGAAGCCGGTCACCACGTTGAGGACGCCGTCGGGGACGCCGGCCTCCTGGATCAGCCGCGCCAGGAGCAGCGCCGACAACGGGGTCTGCTCGGCCGGCTTCAGCACGATGCAGTTGCCGGTGGCGAGGGCGGGGCCGAGCTTCCAGGCCGCCATCAGGAGGGGGAAGTTCCAGGGGATGATCTGGCCGACGACGCCGACCGGCTCCCGCAGGGTGTACGCGTGGAACTGCGCTCCGGGGGCGTAGGGCACCGAGATGGGGATGGTGTTCCCCTCGAGCTTCGTCGCCCAGCCGGCCATGTAGTGAAACAGGTCGGCCGCCAGCGGCACGTCGGCCACCCGGGCCACCCCGAGCGGCTTGCCGTTGTCCAGGCTCTCGAGCTGTGCGAACTCCTCCAGGTGCTCGAGGATCAGGTCGCCGATCCTCCACACGATCCGGCCTCGCTCCGACGG
Source organism: Chloroflexota bacterium (assembly GCA_028287625.1). GTDB lineage: Bacteria > Chloroflexota > Dormibacteria > Aeolococcales > Aeolococcaceae > CF-96. The sequence goes on from JAQBPH010000310.1 coordinate 8,339, forward strand.
GGTGATGTGACTCCAGGGTCCCTCGAAGGCGGTGCGGGCGGCCTTCACCGCTCGGTCGATGTCCTCGGCTCCTCCTGAGGCGACGGTCGCCAGCGCCTCACCCGTGGCAGGGTTGGGTGTCGTGAACGTCTCCCCCGAGGCGGCGTCGACCCACTTGCCTCCGATGAACAACTGGTGGCTCGTCTTGGTGAACTGCTCCACCTCACGCTCGAGCAACGTCGCGATCATGCCAACCCCCTATTCGTTGACCGGCACGACCAGCAGCGGCCGCTTTAGTCAACCGTGGACTAGTCAGCAATAGGCTAGTGCCCCGCCGCTCGATGTCCAACTACCCATTTGGCGAGGCCGGGCGGCCTCCACCTCGAGGGCAGTGCCGTGGACCATGGCATGCGAAGACACCATCATCTGCGGGTGGTTCCCGTCGTGACGCCGGGATAGGCTTCCCACAACTCCTCGCGCGGCCGTGGGTGAGGTTGAGCCGTGGCTCGCGGTCCATCCAGCGAGCACGTCCCCGCAGCAGGTGTAGGGGTCAGACGATGAGAGATCCCTTGGGGCTCGGAAGGCGGAGGCGCGCCACTCTGGTGGTCGCCGGACTGCTGGCCGGCATGGTCTCGGTCGCCGGCGCGCGACCGGTATCGGCGAGCGCCGGGGGGATCTCCACCTCGCTGCTCGTCGGCTCGACGTGTGCCCAGCGGCTCCAGGGTGGCGAGGTCGACCTGAGCATCTTTGCCGGGCGCGGGGGTCAGCCGTCCTGTGACAACCTCTCCCTGGGTGCGGCGACGCTCACCTTCGACCTCGTGGATCCGTGGCTGAGGCAGGTCCCGGTGGGGGTCGATGTGGTTCAGTCGGATGCCGGCTCGAGGAGCCTCGCCTCGGTCCCCGCCAGGGTCTATCCCGGTGGGGTCATCTCCGTGAACGTCAGGCTGGACAAGCCCGGAAGGTACGCTGCGGCGGTCCTCTCCGGTGGATCCCGGGCCAGCTTCCCGATCGGCGTCGGCGGACTGGCCGGCATGGGATCGGCGCAGCGCCTGCTCGGCACTCCGATCGGCTGGATCGCGGAGGCCCTCGTCGCCGTGCTCGCCGGCGTCATCGGCTGGCTGGGCATCCGGCGTTTCCGCTCCTGGCAGGCGACGGGCCGTGGGAGGAGGCAGGGGACAGCCATCCTCGACGACCGGACCGGCGCCATTGCGCAGCCCTACCAGCTGCCCACGAAGATCATGAAGAACTGAGGACAGCCCCATGCCCAGCGACTTCATGCCCCCCGACTCCGAGCCGCTCGCCCGCGCCTCGCGCCTCTGGGACGACGTGCAGCGCCAGGCGACCCCGGTTCCCATCGCCTGCTTCGCACGCGGAGCCCGGTTGGCGTAGCGTCGCAAGGTGCACGAGGTCGCCCAGCTGATCCGCCTGGTCGTCCAGGTCGAGGTCATCCTGATCTTCATCCGGATTCTGATCTCGTGGTTCCCGGGTGTTCCCCCCTGGCACCCGCTGGTGCGCATGCTGTCGGCGCTGGTCGACCCCGTCCTGGTGCCGTTTCGCAGGCTGCTTCCCACCCTGGGGGGGCTCGACTTCTCGCCCATCGTGGCCATCGTGGTGCTGCAACTGGTCGGTGGCTTCGTCGTGGATCTCATCGAGCCGGCGCCCGGCACGTCGCTGACCTTCTCCCTCGCCGTGGCGTTCAGGGACCTGGTCCACACCATCCTTCTGTTCATCACCATCATCGTCCTGCTCCGGGTGGTTGTGTCCTTCCTGAAGGTCAGCCCGTTCCACCCGGCGGTGCAGCTCCTCCGCAGCATCTCCTCGCCACTGGTCCGTCCATTCGGCGCAATGGCGGCAGCCAAGCCGGCGGCGGACGTCCCCGCGATCGTCGCCCTCGCGGTGTACATCGTCGCGATCGTGGTCGCCGACTGGCTTCTCGGCGACCTGGTCAGGAGCGTCCGGCCCTCCGTCTGAGCTGGATCGTCGAGTAGCGGTCGAGGAGCGCCCGGAACTCCTCCCGGGCATCTCTCATCCGATCGCAGGGGAACGGTCCTCGCCATTGGGACAGCCGTTGCAAAGATCTGTATGGGCAGTTGTGTGGTGCCCTTGGCTCCTCTAGAGTTGCTTGCCAGCGGTACCAGAGCATTTGCGAGAAACGCAGGTAGAGATCCGACGGGCGCGGACGCCTTCGTCGCCGGGGCGTCCGCCCACTCGGGCCGGGTGCGCGCCTGCGCATCGTCGCCTCGCGGTCGGGGCATGCCTGCTCATCGATGCGATCGGCGACTGGACCAGTCCGGACCTCTCCACGCAGCAGGAGATGGATGCCTGCCCTGCCCGGCGACGCGGCGCCGCCGCCGTCCGCTGAGCCGGCCGCAGCCGCACGAGGCGGGCGGCAGCTCGGCGCCCTCCTCGCCGCCTGCGCGCTGCTCCGAGTTGGCGCCGCCGGCGCAGGGCAGGCGGTGCAGCTCGACCTCGTCGCCGCAGGCGGTGGGCGGCCCAGCCATGTCGCCGTCGGCCTGGTGGGAGCCGCCCAGGCGGTGCCCGAGATGCTCTTCGCCTTGGTCCTGGCACGCTTCGCCGACCGCCTCGGCCGCAGCCGTTTCCTCATCGGGGGACCCCTGCTGGGCATGTTCGCGGTGCTGCTCCTGGCCACCACCGTCCACCCTGTGCAGATCGGCGCCGCCCGCCTTCTCGAGGGGGTGGGCGCGGCGGCCTTCGTCCCCACCGCGCTGGGGACCATCGCCGCCGCGACCTCGTCGGATCGCGCGGTGCGGGCCCGGGCGAGCGGGGCCTTCGAGGCCTCGACGCTTGCCGGCTACGCGGGCGGCTTCCTCCTCGGCCCGGTCTTCTGGCACTCGCTGGGCCGGGGCTGCTTCGTCATCCTCGCCGGCTTCTACCTCGCCGCGGCGCTGGTCTGCCTGCGCTTCGTCCCGCGGGTCTCGCCCCTGCCGGTGAGCCCGATCCGGATCATCGTCCGGGCGGTCGTCGGTCCGGGGACCATCCGCTTCTTCATCCCCGCCTGGCTGGCGATCAACTCCATGATCGGCGCCTGGTACTTCAACCTCGCCTCGCTGCTCCGGCAGTCGCGGGATCCCAACCAGACGCTGGTGCACGGCTTCGACGATCGGGTGATCTCCGCGATTCTCGTCGGGTGGGTGGTGCTGCTGGTCATCGGCATCGTGCTCTGGACGCCGGTGCTCCGCCGCCGCGGTGGCCCGGCCACGATGCGCCTCGCCGTACCCGGGGTCTATCTGGTCAGCCTCGGCATCATGGTCATGAACCACAGCCCGCTGTCGTTCGCACCGGTGCTGCTGCCCATCGTCATCGTCGGCATGCTCATCATCGCCGGCTTCGGTCCGGCGGCGATGGCGTACCTCGCCGACTGCTCGGAGAGCCTGGCCGCCGACCGCTCCGCGCTCATGGCCTTCTACACCGTCACCCTCGCCGGCGGAGGGGCCGTCGGCTCGGTGCTCGGCGGCGTCGTCGCAAAGTGGTTGCTCCTCGATGGACTCGTCCTGCTCGCCGCCGTCTTCACCACCATCGCCCTGCTGTCGCTGAACGCCGTGGTGCGCCTGGAGCGCAGGCGCGCGACTGCGATCGACCGGTTCGGCAAGAGTGCACGCGCATGACGCGCGATCGCGGGGGCCCGGCGTCAGGATCCCTCGACCGCCAGTCCGAGGCCGGCGAGGAGGGCGGCCAGCGCCAGCAGCGCCGTCAGCACCTCGAGGCGCAGGCATGCGCGCCCGCGGCTCACCGCTCCCCCGGTGGCCGGACACGTTCGCCGTTCGCCCTCGGCGCGGGCCAGCCGGGCCAGGCCGAGGAGGGCCACGCTGACCCCGACGAGGACGGCGGAGAGGGAGTGGCCGGCGGCGATGTGGAGCGCCGTCCCTCCCGCGATGAGCACCGTGCCCAGGGCGAGGAGTAGCCCCGCCCCGGCCCAGCGCGGCAGCTGATTACCCACTGCTCGGGAGGGTAGCGTGCCCGGCCCGGTGCCGAGAATGGGGCAGAGAGGGGGCTTCGCAGATCACCCTCATCTGCGGGTACCACCGGCAGGGGGGCAGGGGTAGTGTCCGAGCCGTGGGCGCCGCCGCGGGCAGCGCCTCCCAAGGGGGATACGTGGAGAAGGATAGTCGACCGGTCTGTCCAGAGAGAGGAGATCAGCACAGCACACAGCCGCCGCCCCTGGACAGTCCCAGGGGAATTCGCTTTCGTTTGTGGAGGTATCTGCCGTGATCCAAGCGCCGGAGAGGCTGGAACAGAAGCCCGCGAACCCGTTTGCCACGCGGCCGGGGACGGACGGCACGACGCTCAC
>JAQBPH010000317.1:0-7771 GCA_028287625.1 Chloroflexota bacterium
GTCGAGATGCGGCTGCGCTCGGCCACCCGCGGCGTCCACCTCGCCCTGGCCTCGGCGCTCTGGGCGGCGACCGCGGTGCTGGCGGTGCTGGTCAGGCCCGGGACGCTGGCCTCCGAGCCCTCCGCGCCCGCGGTCGCCTCCGCTCCGGTCCCCGCCGAGGGGGCGGCGCGATGACCGTCGCCGTCGGTCTGGAGACCGCCGCCGCCGAGCGTCGCGCTGCGCGTGCCGTCGTCCGCGACTACGTCTCGCTCACCAAGCCGCGGATCATCGTCCTGCTCGAGGTGACCGCCCTCGCCGCCATGGTGATGGCGGCGCGCGGCTGGCCGGGCACCTGGCTGGTGCTGGCCACCCTCGCCGGCGGGGCGCTGGCGGCCGGCGGCGCCAACACCATCAACATGTGGTTCGATCGTGACATCGACCGGAGCATGCAGCGCACCTGCGGCCGCCCCATCGCCAGCGGGCGGGTCGGCGCCACCGCGGCGCTCTCCTTCGGGATCGGGCTGGGCGCCGCCGGGTTCCTGGTGCTCGCCCTCTTCGCCAACCTCCTCGCCGCGGTGCTGGCCACCAGCGCCCTGCTCTTCTACGTGCTCGTCTACACCATGTACCTGAAGCGCAGCTCGATCCAGAACATCGTCATCGGCGGCGCCGCCGGGGCGGTGCCCCCGCTGGTGGGCTGGGCCGCGGTGACCGGGCGCCTCGACGTCGCCGCGCTCTTCCTCTTCGCGGTGATCTTCTACTGGACGCCGCCCCACTTCTGGGCGCTGTCGCTGCTCATGCAGGGTGACTACACCCTGGCGCGGGTGCCGATGCTGCCGGTGGTGGTGGGCTCGCGCCGCACCCGGGTGCACATCGTGCTGTGGACCCTGATCCTGCTCATCGTCACCGTCCTGCCCTTCCTCGCCCGCTCCTTCGGCTGGGTGTACCTGGCCGGGGCGGTGGTGCTGAACGGCGTGTTCCTGGCCGACGCCCTGCGGCTGCTGCGCGATCCCAGCTCGCGCTCGGCCTCGCGCCTCTTCCACTTCTCGCTGCTCTACCTCGCTCTGCTCTTCACGGTGATGGCGATCGACCGCGTCGTCATCCCCGGCTGAATCACGGAGGCTCCGACGCATGGACAAGAACATGGCCCGGCGCAACATGCGGCTCGGCATCGTCCTCTTCGTCGTTCTGCTGTGCATGTTCGGCGTCACCTTCGTGTGGGCGCAGATCTACCTGAACGCGGTCGGCTAGGGGATAGGTGACGATGGCGGACTCCAGCCACGACCAGCACGGCCACGGCGGCCACGACGAGATCCACATGCCACCCAACAGCTGGGTGCCCCTCTCGACGGCGGCTGCCATCACCACGTTCTTCGTCGGCGTGATCGTCGGCGCGTGGCTCGCGATCATCGGCGGCGTCTGGCTGCTCGCCAGCCTGCTGGCCTGGTTTCGCGCCGCGCGCAACGAGTTCCAGGAGCTGCCCGACTGAGGACCGCGGCCGGTACCCGCTCGCTACCCTGAGGCGATCGTGAAGGCATCCCTCGGGCTCGGGGACTGGACCTTCGAGCCCACCGTCACCCTGGGACTGGCCGCGCTCGTCGCCGCCTACGTGATCGCGGTGCGGCGCGGCCGGCTGCGCCGCGACGACGACGTCTCCCCCTGGCTCGGCTCGCCGCGCTGGCGGGCCTGGATGTTCGGGCTCGGGGTGCTGACCGCCTTCCTCGCCCTGGAGTCACCGGTCGACACCGGCGGCGACAACTACCTGCTCTCGCTGCACATGGTCCAGCACCTGGTGCTGATGATGGTGTCGCCGCCGCTGGTGCTGCTCGGCATCTGCGGCATGCGCCCTCCCGACCCCGCCCGGGCGCCGGGGCTGCGGCGCCTCTGGACCGCGATCACCCGGCCGCTGCCGGCCACCGTGCTCTTCAACGCGGTGCTGCTGGTCTGGCACATCCCCATCCTCTACGACAGCACCCTGCGCAACGAGACCGCGCACATCGTCGAGCACATCACCTTCATCGCCGTCGGCGTGGTGCTGTGGTGGGCGGTGGTCGACCCCATCCGGGGAGAGGCCACCACGCCGGTCAGCCCCTTCCAGAAGATCGCCGCGCTCGCCGTGGCCGGGGTGCCGCCGACGGTGCTCGGGCTGATCTTCTCGGTGGCGTCGAACCCCTTCTACGAGTTCTACGCGCGGGCGCCGCGGCTCTGGGGCCTCAGCCCGGTCACCGACCAGCAGATCGCCGGGGTGGTGATGTTCGGGCTCGGCAACCTCATCTACTTCGCCGCGATCTCGGTGATCTTCTGGCGGATCCTCGGCGATCCCGCGGACGACGACATCGAAGCCATCGCGCCGCCTTTCATGGGGTGAATACCCTAAGATGCCAGGCTGTTCGGGTGGCGGCACGGACCGCCGCCGCCCCCTCCCCGAGCAGCACCGCGACACACGTCCCGGCCAGGAGGTCACGTCGATGACGAGAATCCGGAGCATCCTGCTCGGTACCGGCACCTCCCTGGTGCTGGTGCTCAGCGCCTGCGGGAACGGTCCTCCCCCCGACGCGGGCACCGGCGGCGGCGGGGGCACCGGCACCGGCGGCGGCGGCGGCGCCGCGATCGAGACGGTCACCAGCGGCACGCCGGTCGTGACCGTGAAGGAGACCGACGACCTCAAGTTCGACCCCGCCACCGCCACCGCGAAGTCCGGCGACATCGTCGCCTTCACCAACTCCGGGACCACCCCCCACAACGTCACCTTCGATGCCGGGGTGGCGTCACCCACGATGAGCGGGGGCGACCAGTTCCTGGTGAAGTTCGCCAAGGCGGGGACCTACAAGTACGTCTGCACCTTCCATGCGCCGGGCATGGCGGGGACGATCACCGTCGGCTGACCGGAGCGGCTCACCCAGGGCAGTCCCCGACACCGGGCGTGTCGGCGCCCGGGCAGAGATGCACGTCGCCGGCGAGCAGCCGGACGGTGCCGGCCGCGGTCTCGACGAGCAGGGCGCCGTCGGCGTCGACGTCGACGGCCCTGCCCCGCACCCGGCCGGCGGGGGTCTCGGCGACCACCGCTCCGCCGAGGCCCACCGCGCGGGCCCGCCAGCCGTCGAGGAGGGCGGCGAGCCCTCCGCTGTCGAGAGCGTGGAGGCGCGCCGCGAGCGCGGGGAGCAGCAGGATCAGCAGCTCCTCGACCGTGGGCGGCGGGGCGGGGGCGAGCAGCCGGTGCAGGCTGGTGCCCGCGGCGCCCTCCGGGAACTCCTCGACCCGCAGGTTGACGCCGATGCCCAGGACCACCGCCGTGCCGGGGCCGGCGGCGGCGGGCTCGACCTCGGCGAGGATGCCGGCGAGCTTCCCGCCCCCGGCCATGACATCGTTCGGCCACTTGAGCCCGACCTCGACGCCGACGGCGGCGAGGGCGTCGGCGACGGCGAGCCCGGCGGCGATGGGCACGCCCTCGGGCGCCGTCCGCGGGCGCAGCAGGATCGAGGCGAGCAGCGCGGTCCCCGGCGGCGCCACCCAGCGGCGGCCCTGTCGTCCCCGCCCGGAGGTCTGCTCGCCGGCCACGCACAGGTGCCCGGCAGGGGCCCCGCCGCGGGCCGCCGCGCGCACCAGGTCCTGGGTGCTCGGCGTCCTCGAAACTGAGTGAAACGAGAAGCCGGGGAAGGCCGTTGAACCTGCTACGAGCAGCGGCCGTGCCGCTCCTCTCACCGTTTTATGTCCATTGGCAAGCCTCCGCACGTTGTGTCCCAGACCCGTCCTACCGTTCGGACCGTGAGATCAACGCAGTTGACGCGAAAGGCAGGACGGGGCTACCATCCCGGGTGGCATTGGGCACTACACCCCACAGACAGGAGTATTGCCCCAGTTGGGAGCCTAGGGGTCGGATGATCGATAGAACCGTCTTGCAGATCGAGCGTCTCAACGAGCACCACGAGCGTGAGCGCGAGCACCGCTACGCGCGTCGCAATCGCATCCGATACATCGACGAGCTGCTCAACGAATTCGAGCTTCTCAACCTCGCCGACGAACCCGACGTTCCCCGCGAGCTGACCGGAAAGGCGTACCGCCTGGTTGCCGAAGAGGAGCATCCGATCGTCCGCCGACCTCTGCGCGAGGTTCCGATCGCGGACTGGATGGATGCACTGTACGACCTCCAGGACACGCTCATGCTCACCGTCGAGGACGACATCGACTAGAGCCCGCTCAGCCGGGGGGGCCCGCCGTCCGCGGCGGGCTCCAGGGGGTCGACTCCCTCGGCGAGGTAGGCGGCGCATCGCGCCCGCGCCATGGTGACGGCCCGATCGGCGATGTCCGCGCCCACGAAGTGGCAGCCGCTGCGCAGCGTGGCGATCGCCGCCGAGCCGCTGCCCACGAACGGGTCGCAGACCACGAACCCGGGCTCGGCGCTGCCCGCCAGCATCCGCTCGAAGAGCGCCACGGGCTTCTGGGTCGGGTAGGGCGCGCGGACCAGCCGCTTGATCGCCCAGACGTCGGGCAGGTCGCGCCGTGAGAGCCGTCGCCGACCCTTGGTGGCGAACAGCACGTGCTCGTGACGCCGCCGGAAGTAGTGGCCCATGCCCAGGTTGACCTTGTCCCAGACCAGCACGTTCTTGACGTCGAAGACCTCGCGGACCACGGCGCCGAGGCTGAGCAGCGAGAAGCTGTCGAACATGATGTAGATGTGCCGCCCGTCACGGAGCACCCGGTGGCACTCGCCGAGGAAGGCCCGGTAGCTGTCGGGGTCGTCGTGGAACTCCGCGAACCAGCGGCCGTCGCCGTTGCTGCCGCGGTAGTGACCCACGATCCGGCCGTGGCCGAACTGCATGTGCTGGTTCATGCCGGAGTAGGCAGGATCGGTGACGATGAGGTCGACGGACTCCTCCGCGAGGCCGCGCAGGAACCGGATGCAGTCGTCCTGGCGGATGTCGTATGGCGCCGCGGCGACCGCGTCCCGCGCCAGCGTCTGCCTCGTCACCTCACCTCCACCGTGCGAACGCTCGTTCGCCACTCTAGCAGAGGAGGGTGGTACGCCTGGAGGGACTTGAACCCCCGCTCCCGGCTCCGGAGGCCGGTGCTCTATCCAGCTGAGCTACAGGCGCACGCGTGGAAGGCGAGTATAGCCCCGCCGTCGCTCAGCCCCACTCGAAGGGGCGCCCGTCCCAGGCGTCGAGGATGGGATAGACCGGGGTGGCGGCGAGCTCGGCGAGGCGGCAGAGGAAGGCCTCGACCTCGGTCGCGGCGAGAAGCTGCAGCAGCTGGCGGCGCAGCCGGGTGCGGCGCCCCGGGTCGTGCTGAAGACCCCGGACGGCGACCTCCGCCTCCTCGGGGAGCGGGCTGCCGCCGAGTTGGAGGAGGACGGTCCGCTGCCGCGGGTAGGGGAGGAAGCTGAGCCCGTTGTCGATTCCCCAGAGCCGCATGTCGCGGGAGACCAGCAGGTGCGCGCCCTTGCGGTCGGCGTTGTTCAGCAGGGCGTCGAGGGCGGCGAGCAGGGGCAGCCTCCGCTCCAGCGCCTCGCGCTCCTCGCGCTGGGGCCGGCGCTCGGCGGGGTCGACGAAGAGCTGCACCGAGCCCGGCCCGGCGGGCCCGTCGCGGAGCACCGTGGGCGGGACCAGCCCGAAGCCGAGGGCGGCGTCGACGCGGTAGCTGGCCACCTCGCGCAGGTGGAGGGTGCCCTGGGGGAAGTCCCAGAGCGGGCGCTCACCCCGGGCCGGCTTGTACACGCCCCGCAGCGGCAGCTCGGGGTCGGTGGGGTCGGGGGCGTCGAGCTCGAGCAGGAAGACGGCGTTCGACGCGTAGACGATGCGTCCCAGGCCGCGGACCGGGGCGGTGGCGAGCAGGCGCAACGCAGGCGCGTCGCCGGGCGCGCCCCCCTCCTCGGGGCGGCGCTCGGCGACGGTGCGGAAGCGGCGCTCCGGCTGGCGGCGCCCGGCGGAGTCGTCGGGGAGGAGCCTGCCGCGTACCAGCCGCGTCGACCAGGCCTCGGGGTCGAGGTGGGGACGTCGGCCGGCGGGCAGCGGCGCCTCCGGCTCGGGGTCACCCGTGCCCGCCCGGTCCCGGGATCCGGCGTCGCTCACGCCCCGGCGCGGTCCCGTCAGCCGGAGCGGCGGACGATCAGGGTGGCGGTGACCACCGCGAGCAGCGCCGGCACGCCGAAGACGAGCAGCACCACCAGCACGCTCCGCAGCGAGCCGCCGCCGATGCCGATCCAGGCCACCAGGGCGGCGATGAAGACCACCACCGCGGTGATCGCGGCGTTGCGCAGCCGGGTGGAGCGGTCGGTCACCCGGGGTGCGGCCGCGGGGCGGCGGGGTGCGGGGCGGCCCGCCGGCGAACGGTTGGGGTCGCCGACGCTGTCGTCCTCGGGGAGGTCGGAGCGGTCGAGCGCTGCCCACCACGCGGGCGCACCACGATTGCGGCGCTGCTCGGGCCGGTGGCCGGGGGCTGAACGGAGCTCGTCGGACATCCTGTGGCGCGTGTCGACCTGCGGGTGCGGGAGTGGACACCGCCCAGGGGGACGTCATCAGGGCTGGCGGCTCTGCTGATCATACGCCTCCTGCAGGGCCCGGCCCAGGGGACCGGCCGGGGCGGGCTGGGCGGCCGCGGCGAGGCTGCGACAATCGCGAGGTGGTGGAGGCGCGGGACCGAGGCCTGGCGGAGCTGGTCGCCGCCCACCGCGCCTGCACGCGCTGCGCCGGCGCCGGGCTCATCGCCGCCGCGCGACCGGTCTTCAGCGGCCGCCCCGGCCAGCGCATCCTGCTGGTGGGGCAGGCGCCCGGCCCGGTCGAGCACGACGTCACCCGGCCCTTCGCCGGCCGCGCCGGCCGCGAGCTGGTGCGCTGGATGCTGCGCGCCGGCTTCCGCGACGAGGAGGACTTCCGCGACCGGGTGTGGATCACCTCGACCACCACCTGCTTCCCGGGCCGCCGGCCCGACGGCGCCGGTGACCGCCGCCCCGGACCCGCCGAGGTGGCGCTCTGCGCCGGATGGCTGGACGGGGTGCTCCGGCTGCTGGCGCCGCGCCTGGTGATCCCCGTGGGCAGCCTGGCGCTCTCCCGGCTGCTCGGGGGGATGCGCCTCGACGACGCCGTCGGTCACGCGTTCGACGCCGCCGGGGCGCGGGTGGAGGAGGCGAGCCCCACGGTGGAGCGCCTGTTCCTTCCCCTGCCCCACCCGTCGGGGCAGAGCCGATGGCTCAATGACCCGGCGCGGCGGCTCCGCCTCGAGGCGGCGCTGGCGCGGCTGGCCGGTCTGCTGGAGTGGAGCCGGAATGGCGACCCGGAGCGGTGACGCCATGTGGCGATGCTAAGATCCCGCGGTTGCCGAATTCCGTCGACTGAGAGCCCGTGCCTGAGATCACCGAGCCCGAGCCGCCCGTCACCGGGACGGTGAGCGCGACCAAGAACGCCGAGGAGATCCTCGAGCGGATCTTCGCCCCCACCCCCAAGGCCAGTCCCGCGGAGCAGGCCGAACGCACCCTGCGACGCCCCCGCCAGCTGGTCTACGTGGGGATGAGCAACCGCAACTTCTACTGGCGCGCGCACATCACCAAGTTCGTGCTCGACGAGGGCTTCGTGCCGCTGACGCCCTTCATGCTCTTCGACTACTACCTGCTCCACACCGTGCCCAAGGACGTGGTCCGCGAGGCGCTGAACAACCTGATCGTGCGCTGTGACCAGCTCTGGGTCTTCGGCAACCTCTCGCTCGGCGTGAAGGTGCAGATCGGCATCGCCAAGCGCCTCGGCAAGCCGGTGCGCTACTACGACATCACCGATCTCCCCTACCGGGTGGTGAGCGTGCCCGA
>JAQBPH010000451.1:0-5693 GCA_028287625.1 Chloroflexota bacterium
CCACGCGCACGGGAACCGAACAGCGCCGTGTCCGCGCCCCCTGGAAGCGGACGCGCACCTTGACTCGGTACACGACGTGGATGCGCCGCGCCCACACCGAGGGGAGCCGGTCGGTGATGGGGAGCCGGCTGATCTCCTCGTGCCGGCTCCCGGCGGCCAGGTGGCCGATCTGCGAGAAGGTCTCCGAGGCGATGATCTTCCGCTCGAAACGGGGCCCGAGGCCGAAGTTCTCACCGGAGAAGCCGTAGATCGTGAGGGCGCGCCGGAGGCGGACGCGGGCGTCGCGGACGGTCACGTCGACCGGGGCGTCGACGTGCAGTCGGAGCAGCAGACGGTCACCCGCATAGGCCTCGCCGATCGGCTCCACCGACACCCGGGGATGCGGCCGGTGACGGAGGAGGGCGAACACTCTCCGCGCGAGGCTCCTGGGGGACGATGCGGACATCGGCGATCCTCCGGCGGCCGTCGGCGTCCGCCCCATCATCGCGCCGTCGCACTCCGCCGTCGACTGACGCATCGCCGCGCCCGTACAACGCCCCACCCGTCGGGCTTCCTACGCGACCTCGGCCCGGGCTGGCTAAGCTCCCCGCATGGTGCTCGAGCTCCTCCGCCGCGTCGCCCGCGGCGAGCTGAGCCCCGAGGAGGCGGCCGGGCTGCTCCGTGGCGAGGGGGTGCAACGGCTCGGCGAGGTCGCCGTGCTCGACCTCGACCGGCGGCTGCGCACGGGCATCCCCGAGGTGGTGCTCGCCGGTCCCAAGCATCCCGACGAGGTGGCGGAGATCACCGCCGCCCTGCTCGAGCGGACCGGCTCGGCGTGCGTGAGCCGGATGCGTGCCCGCCACCGCCGCGCCGTCGAGGCGGTTGCCGCCGCCGCCGGCGCCCGCCTGGTCGCCCACGGCCGCCGCTCCTGCCGGCTGCTCGCGGCGGACGCACCGGAGCCGGCCCGCCAGGGGCTGGTCGGCCTGCTGGCGGCGGGCACCTCCGACCTCGAGCCGCTCGCCGAGGCGCGGATGGTCTGCGAGGCGGCGGGCTGCGCCACCACCACCGCGGTCGACGTCGGCGTGGCCGGCCTGGAGCGGCTGTTCGCCCCCCTCGGCGCGATGCTCGGCGCCGGCGCCGGCGCGCTGGTGGTGGCCGCGGGGATGGACGGCGCCCTCGCCTCGGTGGTCGCCGGCCTCGCCGGGGTGCCGGTGATCGGGCTGCCCGTGTCCACCGGCTACGGCGCCGGCGGCCGGGGCCGGGCGGCGCTGCTCTCCATGCTCCAGGGCTGCGCCCCCGGGCTGGTGGTGGTGAACATCGACAACGGGGTGGGCGCCGGGGCCGCGGCCGCCCTGATGGCGCGGCGCCGCTCCGGCGAACCCTGGGCAGGGGGGAGGACCGCGACTCCGCGGGCTCTGCCCGCGGGCGGTTGGGGGGGGAGTCCCCCCAGGAAGTGACCCGGCTCCCCGGTCCCCCGGTCGGCGCGGTGCTCTTCGACTACGGCCTCACCCTGGTCACCTACCGCCGCCCGGAGGCCGCCCTGGAGAGCGCCCACGAGCGGATCTCCCGGCTGCTCGCCGCCCGGATCGGCGTCGCCGTGCCCGAGGGAGCGCGGCTGCTCACCGCGGTGCACGACGTCGTCGAGGCGGCGGTCGAGGCCCACGAGCTGGGCGGCGGCCTCGAGGAGATCGACCTGGAGCCGGTCACCGCCGCCGCCTACCGCGCGCTCGGGCTGGAGCTGCCCGCGGAGCTGCTCGACGAGGTCCGCCGCCTGGAGCAGGAGGCCTGGGTGGAGGGCATCACCGTCGCTCCCGACACCGTCGCCACCCTGCGCGAGCTGCGCCGCCGGGGGCTGCGGCTGGGCCTGGTCTCCAACGCCCCCTACCGGGCGGCGAGCATGCGCGCCCAGCTCGCCCGGCTCGGACTGCTGCCGCTGCTCGACGCCGCCGTGTTCTCGAGCGCGGTGGGCTGGCGCAAGCCCTCGCCGGTGATCTTCGAGCGTGCTCTCGCGGAACTCGGCGCCCGCCCCGAGGAGACCCTGATGGTCGGCGACCGCGGCCGCGAGGACGTCGACGGCGCCCACGCCGCGGGGATGCGCGCCGCCCTGCTCCGCGAGCACAGCGCGGGCCCCGGCGGCGAGACCGCGCCCGACGCGATCCTCGACCGGCTCGCGGGCGTGGTCCCGCTGGTGGCGGCGACCGCAAGACGCGACGGCTTTCTCTGTTGACGTCTATGAGAACGGTCTGACGCCTTCTTAGGCGATGGCTATACTCGGCTTCCGGGTCAGACCCGCTGCGGGCGGTCGGGGGTAAGGGAGGGTTCGTGGACTTCCGCGACTACCTGAAGGAGAGGTGCCGAGAGCGCGGCATCTCCCTCCATCGCCTGGCGCTGCTCTGTGACCTCAACCAGATCTACTTCTACCAGGCGATCAACAAGAACAAGGAGAACCCGCCGCCGTGGGTGCTGCGCCGCGCCGCGCCGCACCTCGGGGTCGGCTACACCGAGCTGCTGATCGCCGCCGGCTACCTCCGCGAGTCGGACATCGAGGAGTGGCTCGAGGGGCGCAGGCGGCCCGCCGAGTCCTCGTCGGGGTGAGCGCGCTCGCCTCGTCCCCGGCCCCGGACGGCTGGCACGACCACGACGGCGAGCCCGTCGACATCGACGCCGCGCTGGTGGCCGCCTTCCGGACCGGTGACGTCTTCGCGTTCGAGTCGATGTACCGGGCCCACCACCGCTACGTCGAGATGCTGGCGCGGCGGATCATCGTGGATCCGCACCGCGCCGAGGACATCGCCCAGGAGGCGTTCCTGCGGCTGGCCCGCCAGCTGCTCTCCCACGATGGCGAGATCCGGGTGCGCGCCTGGCTGCACCGCACCACCACCAACCTCGCCATCGACGAGCACCGCCGGCTGCGCACCATGCAGCACTACCAGGAGCAGGCCTCGCCGGCGGAGGAGCTGCAGCGGGCGCTCGAGGGGTACCACGAGGGCCACCCCGAGCGCGCCGCCGAGCGCCGCGAGATCCGCCTGCTCATCGTGCGGGTCATCGAGCACCTCCCCCCGCGCTACCGCCGCATCCTCGCGCTGCGCGAGCTCGAGGGCATGGACTACCCGCACATCGCGGAGCGCATGGGCCTCTCCATCTCGGCGGTCGAGTCGCTGCTCTTCCGTGCCCGGCGCCGCTTCACCGAGGTGTACGGCGAGCTCTCCGAGGAGCCCGGACCGGTTCCCCGGCGGCGCCGCCGGCGGGAGCTCCCCCCGGCGGTCTGACCCAGGCTCCTGACGTGTGGTCCCGCGCCGTCATCCACCTCGACCTCGACGCCTTCTACGCCTCGGTCGAGCAGCTGCGCCGCCCCGAGCTGCGTGGCCGCCCGGTGATCGTCGGCGGCGGCGGCCCCGACCACCGCCGCGGGGTGGTCAGCGCCGCCTCCTACGAGGTGCGTGCCTTCGGGGTGCGCTCGGCGATGCCGCTGGTGACGGCGCTGCGGCTCTGCCCGTCGGCGGTGGTGCTGCCGGTCGACTTCCCCGCCTACCGCTCCGCCTCCGCCCAGGTCTTCGCCATCGCCCGCGGCTACACCCCGCAGCTCGAGCCCGCCTCGCTCGACGAGGCCTACCTCGACGTCACCGGTTCGCAGCGGCGCTTCGGGCCGCCGCCGGCGATCGCGGTGGAGATCCGCGACCGCATCCTCGCCGAGTGCGGGCTCCACGCCTCCTTCGGCGTGGCCGCCTCGAAGACGGTCGCCAAGATCGCCTCCGAGGTGCGCAAGCCGCGGGGGATGGTGGTGGTCGCCCCCGGCGAGGAGGCCGCCTTCCTGGCGCCGCTGCCGCTGCGCGCCCTGCCCGGGCTGGGCCCCGCCGCGGAGACGGCGCTGAGCGGGCTGGGCGCCTCCACCCTCGGCCAGCTCGCCGCCCTCCCCGAGGACGCGGTGCGCCGGCGCCTGGGCGAGGCCGCGTCGCGCTCGCTGCTGCGCCGCGCCCGCGGAATGGACGACGCCGCGGTGACGGTGCCGGGGCGGCCCAAGAGCGTCTCGCGGGAGGAGACCTTCGTCGAGGACGTCGGCGACCGCCGCCTGCTCGAGGACCGCCTCCGCCAGCTCGCCGCGGACGTCGGCCGCCGTCTCCGCCAGGGCGGCTGGACCGCGGCGACGGTGAGCGTCAAGCTCCGCGACTCGCGGTTCGTCACCAGCAGCCGGCAGCGCACACTGGCGGCGCCGGTCGACGCCGACCGCCTGATCGCCGCCGCCGCCCTGGAGCTCTTCGCCGCCGCCTGGCGGGGCGAGCCGCTGCGACTGCTCGGGGTCGGCAGCAGCGCGCTCGCCGACGCCGGGCAGCTCGACCTCCTGGACCCCGAGGTCGAGCGCGAGTCCCGGCTCGACCGCGTCCTCGACGACCTCCGCCGCCGCTTCGGCGACCGTGCCCCCCACCGCGGCGCCTCGGCCCCGGGGCTGCGCGACCTCGACTGGCGGGGCGACGACCTGCGCCGGTAGCCCACCACGACGCCGCAGCCGCTCTCAGGCCTGGCGCCGGTCCTCCTCGGCGCCATCCTCGTCGAGCTCGTCGAGGTCGTCGAGGTCGTCGAGGAAGGGCAGCAGGCTCGCGTCGTTCCGGGCCCGCGCCTCGGCGAGCAGGTCGCCGATCACGGACACCCGTTCGAGCGGCCAGCCGAGCACCGCGGCGAGCTCGAGCGCGGTGGCGTCCCGCCCCAGCTGCTTGCGCATCTCCACCTCGGCGAGGTCGAGCAGGCGGCTGTCGCCGACCAGCGCCTCGGCGGTCCTGCGCTCGGCCTCCTCGCGCTCCACCGCCGCGTCCACGAAGAGGTCGACCACCCGGCGCACGTAGGCGCGCAGGCCGGCGGCGTCACCGCCGCGCGACGCGTACTCGCCGACGGCGGTGACCACCGCGATCGAGGCCTCCTGGTAGAGATCGCCGACGTCGACGCCGGACTCCGCGCGGGCGAGTGCGGCGTCGAGGGCCACGCCGAGGTGGTGCTCCACCAGCGTCGTGCTGGCCTCGCCGGCACCCTCCCGGCGCACCCTGCCGAGCAGGTCGGCGACCTCCTCGAGGGGAAGCGGCGGGCGGGTGCGCACCTGCGCCGCGAGGCTGTCGAGGGCGGTGTCGACGCCCGGGTCCATCACCCCGTCACCCGTCCCGCCTTGCGGCCGAAGCGGGCGGCGAACTGCTCGACGGCGCGCGCCACCTCGCGGCGCGCCGCCCCGGCGCTGGCCCGCTCCACCGCTCCCGAGAGGGGACCTCCACCCACCGAGTAGGCGGCGACCAGCTCCAGGGTCGAGCCCCCCGCCGTCGGGGTCACGGCGATGGTGATGGTGAGGTCCATGCCCTCCTCGAGCGCGTACCGTGCGCGGCGGGGCGGGTCGTGCTCGCGGGAGACGAGCACGCCGCTGAGATGGCGGCCGATCAGGCCCACCTCGACGGCGTACCGCGCTCCCACGCCCTGCGCCGGTCCGCCGAGGTGGCGCAGGCCGCGGACGGCGGGAAGCCAGTCGGCGTGCTCGAGGTCGGTCGCCGCCTCGAACACCTCCTCCGGGGGCACCGGCATGGTAGCGGTGGCACGCGCTTCGATCACGGGAATCACGGTACCAGAGCGGTCCAGAGCGATCACCCCGGCGCTCAGAGGATGCAGGGGGAAGGCTGTCATCGACGAAGGAGATGATGGCCTGGGGGAGGCCCCCTCACCAGTGAGCGCGTCAGCGCTCA
>JAQBPH010000111.1:0-3717 GCA_028287625.1 Chloroflexota bacterium
CCTGCGAGTCCTGCTGGCCTGCCAGGAGGCGAACGCGGCAGCTCTGACCAGGGATCCGCAGAGGGCCCGTGACGCGTTGGCGCGCGCAGAGGCGGCCGATGTCGATGAGACGTCGGACTCGGCGTGGTCCTGCCCCCCTGCTCGGCATGCGCTCTATCGCCTCGGCGTGGCTCTCCACAGCGGAGACCCAAATGGGGCTCTGCACGAGGCCGCGGCAGCTGACGCCGCGTGGAGTCCTGGTCACCCTCGGCCCTTCGGCACCTGGGCGCACAGACGCATCGCAGCCGGCATCGCTCACCTGATGCTGGCGTCTGTCGACGGTGCCTCCGAGCAGATCGGTCCGGTGCTCACGCTGCCCAACGAGTTCCGCCTTGCAACCCTGATGGCGCACCTGGCGACCGTGGACACACTCTTACAGCAACGACGGTTCCGCGGTGCGCGTGAGGCCACATACTTGCATGACCAGATCGCCGATTTCACGTGCAGGGCGTCGGCCACGACCTGAGAGGTTGAGGAAGCATGAGTCCGCTCCCAGCGCAAATGGCCGACCATTGGTGGCAGCGGCCGGGCCGGCGCCCTGGCCGGGAGCTGTATCACTGGCACATGCTCTTCCATGACCAGCCGAGGGTCCTCGAGCTGGCGGCCATGGCGCAGGAGCGCCTCGCGGGCCTCTCCGGCCTGGACATGGTCGCGATGGAGTGGCTGCATCTGACCACCTATATCGCCGGGTTCGTGGATGAGCTTCCCGATGGCAGCGTCGAGGCGATGGTCAGCAAGGCGCGTAGCCTGCTGGCTGACATCGGGTCGATCCCGGTCAGCCTTGGTCGGGTCTACTATCACCCGCAGGCGGTCGTCTTGGCCGTAGAACCATCCGGCGCACTCGATCCGGTGCTTGACGCGGTGCGGACTGCGACACGCGTCGCGGGATGCAATGGTCATACCGACACCGATCCATGGCGTCCGCATGTCTCCGTCGCCTACCCGAACCGCGCCGGCCTCGCTTCCCCTGTCGTCGCGGCGCTCGGACGCTGGCTTCCGAGGGTTGAGGTGACGATACGATCAGTGAGCCTGGTGGCACAAACTCAAGTCGGCCGGAGCTGGCAATGGCGACCAGTCGCAGAGGTCGGCTTCACCGGTCAATCAGAGCACAGGGAGGAGGGATAGCGCACCACAGGCAGCGGACGGCCGGGGGTGCACTCGCCCACCCCGCGGCGGCCGCTCCGGGGTTGACAGCGGCACCCGGGCCGGTGACCCTGCTCCGATCGGTGGTCATACAGGGGGAAGGCATGGGACGGGTCGCACGTGCGGGGGCGCTGATCGCCCTGTCGCTGCTCCTGGTCGCCACCGGCGGCCGCGCCCCGGCGGCCGCGGCCGGAGGGCTGACCTACGCCGCCCTCGGCGACTCGTACTCCAGCGGGACCGGGTCGGGCGGCGAGGACGGGACCGACTGCCGCCGCTCCGCCAACAGCTACCCCCCGGTGTTCGCGCGCGCCAGCGGCGGCCGCTTCGTGCTCTCGGACTTCGCCGCGTGCACCGGCGCGACCATCGGGAGCGTCGAGCAGTCCCAGCTGGCGGCGCTGGCGCCGGCGCAGCTGGTGACCCTCACCGCCGGCGGCAACGACGCCCGGTTCGGCGAGATCGTGATCCACTGCCTCTGGCCCGGCGACGCCTGCCGCACCGACTACCCGGACGAGGATCAGCGCATCGACTCCCTCGCCGGCCCGCTGCACCGCCTCTACGGCGAGGTCGTCGCCGCCGCCCCCGGTGCGCAGCTGCTGGTGGTCACCTATCCGCAGATCCTCCGCCCCGGCGGCACCTGCGCGTCGACCGTGACGCTCACCCGCGAGGACGTCGACTGGTTCCGCTCCGAGTACGCGCGGATGAACGCGGTGATCCGCCGCGCCGCCGAGGGGGTGCCCCGCACCCAGGTCGTGGACGTCGAGAATGCCTTCGCCGGCCACGAGCTCTGCACCCCAAAGGAGTGGGCGTTCGGCGGCCGCTTCAACGACCCCTACAGCAGCTTCCACCCCAACCCGCTGGGCCACGCCTCGATGGCCTCCTTCCTCCGCGCCGCGACGGGCTGAGGGGCGGCGCCGGGTAGACTCATCGCATGCCCGAGGCGCTGCGCGACCTGGTCCAGCTCTCCATCGTCGTCGACCCCACCTACGATCAGAACTGCTACGTGCTGCGGCGCCGCGACACGGACGCGGTGCTGGTCCTCGACCCCGGCCTGCAGCATCCGCGGACGCTGGAGCTGCTGGAGAGGGAGGGGTTGCGCTGCGAGCGCATCCTGCTCACCCACGGCCATCCCGACCACGTCAACGGGGTGCCCGCGGTGAAGGAGGCTCACGGCTGCGAGGCCGCCATCCACGCCGAGGACCGGCCGCTGCTGGAGTGGGCGTCGCGGCTCCCCGGCATCCCCGCCGACCTGCCGCCGGTGATCTGCGAGACCGACCTGGTCCCCGGCGAGACGCTGCGCTGGCAGGACCTCGACGTCCGCGTGCTCCACACCCCGGGGCACACCCGCGGCTCGGTCTGCTTCCTGGTCGGCCCCGACCTCATCGCCGGCGACACCCTCTTCCAGCGCAGCGTCGGCCGCACCGACCTCCCCGGCGGCGACTGGGACACGCTCATGTTCTCGATCGAGAACACCATCTACGCGCTGCCCCCGGAGACCCGTGTCTACCCGGGGCACGGTCCCAGCACCACGGTGCGCGAGGAGATGCGCCACAACCCCTTCGTGGTGCACCCCCGCTACCGCTGAGCGGCCGCCCCCCGGCGCGCGCCCAGCCGTCCCAGCAGGTCGTGGAGGACGGCGGCGGTGGCCCCCCAGATGATCTGCCCGTGCGCCTCGTAGAAGTGCACCACCGCGTCGCCCTCCATCCCGGGGATGGGCCGGCTGGTGAGCGGCGCCTCGAGCAGCTCGGCGATGGGGATGCGGAACCAGGTCGCCACCTCGTAGCCGTCGGCGACCGGGGTGAGCGGCCGGCGCTGCAGGCCCACCACGGGGCACAGGCTGCGCGCCGAGCCGCGGGTGCGCACCGTCCCCAGCAGCCCCAGGGGCTCCACCGCGTCGAGGGGGACGGCCAGCTCCTCCTGCGCCTCGCGCAGCGCCGCGCCGACCACGCCGGCGTCGCCGGGGTCGATGCCGCCGCCGGGGAAGGCGATCTGGCCGCGGTGGGTGCGCACCTGCTGGGTGCGGCGGATGAAGAGCAGCGGCAGCGCCGCGTCGCGGGGGTCGACCAGCAGCAGCACCGCCGCGGTCACCTCGGGCGGCAGCGCCGCGCCGGTCGCCGGCAGCGGATCGACGGCGCCGCGCAGGCGGTCCAGCAGCATCCGGGTCAGCGTACCCGGGCCGCGCGGGTCAGCGGGTCTGGAGGACCTGCGGCTGCTGCAGGGCGAGCTCGAGCCGGGTCATCGCGTCGTCGTGGCGCAGCGCCAGGTTGAGCAGGCAGGTGTAGTCCTGGAGCCGGCGATAGCGAGCGGCGGCGCTGTCCTCGGCGGCGTCGACGCGCGCCTGGAGCTCCTCGGGACCGGGGTGGTCGATGACGCCGCCGAGACTGTCCTGGCCGAGCCGCTCGTCCGTGCTCATTCCCGCATACTCCTCCGGCGACCGGTCCCCGCAGTCACCGCGGATCTCGCCTTCGCCGTGGGTCCATCGTCCTCGCGGCTCGCGTCGCGGTGGTGACGGGACCACCGAACCCCGGTCCCGGAGGG
>JAQBPH010000417.1:0-3176 GCA_028287625.1 Chloroflexota bacterium
GAGGTTGCGGTCGTCGCCGAGGGTTGCGCGCCGCACCGGTGGCCGTGGCTGGAGGAAGAGCGCGGCGTCGATGGTTGCAGACAGCGACGGCCAGAACCGCTCCCACCGCTGGCAGACGCCGCCGCCGAGCACGACGATGTCGGGGTCGTGGAGGGTGATCGCGTTGACCACGCCGAGGCCGAGCCAGCGGCCCACGTCCTCCCAGGCGGCGGGGTCGTCGAGGCGCTCGGCCTCGATCCCGAAGCGGTGGGCGATGGCCAGGCCCGAGGCCAGGCTCTCCAGGCAGCCGTGGCCGCCGCAGTGGCAGGGCGGCCCGCCCAGCCAGGCCGGCCAGAGCACCTGGTGGCCGCCCTCGGTGTCGTTGCGGCCGGTGAGCGGCCGGCCGCGGACGACCACGCCGGTGCCGATGCCGGTGGAGACGGTGAAGTAGACGCAGCTCTCGCTTCCCCGGGCGGCTCCGGCGGTCACCTCGGCGACCGCTGCGCAGTTGGCGTCGTTCTCAGCAGCACCGGGCAGCCGTAGCGCTCGACCAGCCGCTCGGCGAGGGGCAGGTCACGCCAGCACGGCGGCATGTTCGGCGGGTTGACCAGCGCCCCCCGGGAGCGGTCGAAGGGGCCGGGGACGGCGAGCGCGAGGCCCTCGAGCTGCTCGTCCCCCCGCACCTCGTCGAGCATCTCCATCAGGGTGTCGACGGGCCGCTCCGCGGGGGTGGGGCGGCGCACCGCCGGCCCCGGCCTGCGGTCGTCGCCGGCGACCGCGGCGAGCAGCTTGGTGCCGCCGATGTCGATCGCCCCGAGCATGGGCGGGAGGGTAGCAGGAGCCGGCCCGACCCTCGTCCGGGTGGCCGGGTAGCACCCGCTGCCGCATGACGACCCTGCGCCCCGGGGTCAGGGGTTGGGCGGTCCAGCGCCTGAGCCGCTCCTCGAACAGTCGGTGATCGCCGCCCTGGGCACCGTACACGCGGACGACTCGGTTCCACCGTCTGGTCGTCCAGCACCTACGGTCGCTTCCCGGCCCGTGGTTTGCGGATCGGCGCAGTCTATGAGAAGGCGAACTGGTCGCGGTGGAGCTGCTCCAGGGCGGCGGGCGTGCCGAAGTCCAGGAAGTACCGCGTCCCGTTGTCGAAGGCGCGCATGCGACCTGCGGCGATGAGGCTGGGGAGGACCGTGCTCTCCAGACTGAGCGGCGAGGCTGCGCCGAACGACGCCACAGGCGACTTGCGAAGCACCAGGACGCCCGTGCTGCTGCCGCGCCAGGCGAAGGTGTCGGGGAGGGCGGGCGGCGGGGACGCTTCCAACGAAGCGAGCACGACACCGTCGGGCCGGCCGCCAGGACCACGGAGGTGATCACTGCCCGCCGCCGCGGAGCAGCTCCTCTCGTCTGGCCACGAAGCGATCGTGGCTGTCCTCGCTGGCCGGGTCGCAGTGGACCCGCCGGTAGAGCTCGAAGGTCAGGACCTGGATCTCCACGATGCCGAACGGCGCCCGGCGGTTGAGGTGGATGGCCTGGTCGTAGTGGGCGGTGGTGGCCGCTGACAGCCCGGTGTGGTCGCGCCGCCTGTAGTCCCGCCACCAGTCGAACTGCAGGTTGCCGTGCCGGAGAAGCAGCTCCTCGGGCGCCGGCGTCTCCCACAGCTCCGCACAGCGCGCGGCGATGGCGTCGAGCTCGCGCTCGGTCGCGACCACGGCCCGGTAGCCCCACACGTCGAGCATCACCCGCAGCGGCTCGCCGAACCGGCGCATCTTTGCCACGATCGCCGAGCTGTCCTTGAGCCGGCCGGAGACGACGACCTCGCCTGCTTCGAAGGCGCCCCGGCCGCTCGCCACGTCCGGGCGCTCCTCGACGGTCGAGGGCTGACAGCCCGCGGCCCGGAGGTGGCGAACCAGCTCCTGCAGGCCGGCGGCGGCCAGTGCTTCCCAGGTGGCGCGGTGGGCCTCGATGAAGTCGAGGACGCGGGCGAAGTCCTCCTCGGTGACGGGTGCGAGCGCCCGCACGTCAGACACGGGCCGCGCCTCGGCCGCAGTGGATGCGGCTGCCCCGCACGAGGCGGCAGCGCGCCGGCGCCTCACCGGCCAACTCGTCCAGGCTCCGGTAGGCGAGCGTGAGCACAACCCTGGGCCTGGCCGTCGAGAGGACCGGGCCGGCGTGGTAGAGCTGCCCGTGCATCAGGACGGCATCGCCGGCGGCCGCCGGCACGGCGACCGCCTGGTCGAGCAGGCTGGCGTACGGCTCCACCTCCGCCATTCAGGTGCCGCCGTTGTTCGGCTTGCCGATGCAGGGCCAGAGGTGGCTTCCTGGGACCACGCGGGTGGCCGAGTCGAGGTCGGTGCAGTCGGAGAGGTAGACCAGCACGGTCAGGATGCTCCGGGACCACTGGAGGATGTCACGGTGGAGCCGGTCCGTGCTCGCCGCCCGGTAGATGCTCACGTGGTTGTGGCGGTTCTCCACCAGCTCGATGTTCGGTCCGAGCACGGGCTCCAGGGCGTCCAGCACCTGGTCGGACGTCGCCACCTCCAGGTAGGTGGTCGTGCTGGCGGCGGGGGGCTGGATGTGAGCGCCGCCCTGGTGGCCCGGCGGGGCCTCGCCGGGCCGCGCTGACGTCGGCGCATACTCGACCGCCATGCTGCTCGACATCGACCGTCACCATGACGCGGTGCTGACGCTCGCGGACGTCCTGGCGGCACGGCGGCGGCTCGCGCCATACCTCGTTCCGACGGCGCTTCTCCGCCATCCGCGCCTGGGATCCCTGGTCGGCACCGACGTCCTCGTCAAGCACGAGAACCATCAGCCCACCGGAGCCTTCAAGGTGCGGGGCGGCATCAACCTGGTCTCTCAGCTCACCGAGGACGAGCGCGACCGCGGCGTGATCGCGGCGTCGACCGGAAACCATGGCCAGTCCGTCGCCTATGCCGCAGCTCTCTTCGGAGTGCGATCGGTCATCTGCGTCCCCGAGGGGGCGAACCCCGTGAAGGTGAGCTCGATCCGCGACTGCGGCGCCGAGCTCGTGGTCCACGGCCGCGACTTCGACGAGGCACGGGAGCACTGCCAGCACCTGGCCGGCCAGCGCGGCTACCGCTACATCCACTCCGGCAACGAACCGCTGCTGATCGCCGGCGTCGCGACCGCCACCCTGGAGATCCTGGAGGCCGATCCCCTGATCGAGGTCCTGATCGTGC
>JAQBPH010000484.1:0-4723 GCA_028287625.1 Chloroflexota bacterium
GGGAGGCGTTGATGTCCCGGCGCATCCGCTCCAGCGAGATCGCCAGCTGGCCCACCTCGTCCGCGCCCTGGGGCGGCACCGGCTCGTCGGTGTGGCCGTCGCCGAGCCGCTCGGCGGCGACGGTGAGGGCGCGGACCGGGTCGACGAGGCGGCGGGCGAGGAGGTGGGCGAGGCCGAAGGCCAGCCCGCAGAGCAGCAGCGCCACCGGGACGACGTGGAAGAGGATGCGGCGCACCCCGGTCTCGATGCCCCGGGCCAGCCCTGCCTGCTCGGGCAGCAGGTCGGTCCTGGGGATCACCGTGGCCAGCACCCACTCGACCCCGGGGATGGGGGCGGTGAAGAGCATCCTGTCCTCGCCGCCGATCCGGACCGGCAGCGCCTGGGGATGGCCGGTGGCCTCCACCGCGGCGAGCCCGTCGCGGAAGGCGGGGTCGGCGGGGAGGCGGAGGGGGCCGCCCACGTCGCCGAGCTCCCGGGTGCCCGGGTTGCCGCCAGCGAGCAGGCGGTTGCCGCTGCTCAGCAGCAGCGGGTAGGCGTGCGGCTCGCCCGAGGGATGGAGGTCGAGCAGCCCGGCGCTCAGCTGGCCGGCGCTGACGTCGATGCCGACCCGCAGCCGGCCACCCATCCCCGCCGCCATCCAGGCGGTCACCCCGGCGTCCGCCGACGGGTCGGACCCGCTCCCGGTGGCGTAGGTCTCGGTCCAGTGCACCGAGGGGTCGCTGGTGCGGGCGGCGTCGGGGCGAGCCGGGTCCCCCGCCCAGGCGGCGGGCTCGGCGCGGGCGGCGCCGGCGCTGGCCGCGATCGCCGAGAAGGGGGTGCCGCCGTCGCTTCCGAGCAGCGCCTCGCCGTCGATGGCGCGCCGGTCGAGGGCGGCGCGCACCCCGGGGATGCCGGGGACGGTGCGCACCACGGTGTCGACGGTGTCGGCGACCCACACGTCCTGGATCACCCCCGGGACGGTGCGGACCAGGTCCAGCATCTTGCCGATCAGCGCCCGGGTGGCATCCGCGTCGCGGGCGGCCACGGCCGGGTCGAAGCCGGCTGCGCCCAGCGGCCGGCCGGCGAGCACGGTGCTGGCACCGTCGGAGACGTAGTGGACCCCGCGGTGCTCCACGAACTCCGCCGGGAGAGCGTCGCCCGCGGGCGCGCCGGGGGCCTGGCCGGCGAGGTCGCGGAGCGCCCGGAGCGTGGCCGCCACCTCGTCGACCCGCACCCGCAGCGCCTGGGCCTGGTTGCCCACCTCTCGCTGATGGGCGTCGACCTGGTCCCGGAGGATGCTGCGGTTGGTCTCGTCGACGGTGCTGCGGCTGACCGAGGCGAGATCGGCGGCCACCACCACGGCGAAGATGCCGAGGGGGACCAGGGCGACCGTGAGCATCGCCACCAGCACCCGATCCCGGAACCGGCGGGGGGCGACACCCCCGCCCCTGTGTGGACGCAGTAGACGGTCGATCATGTCCCGAGCTGAGCCGATGCTGCCCGCGAGTATATGGGCACGGCGCTCGACAAAATCATCCTGACGGGTGATGTAGCCGCCGGCGCGGCCCCTCCAGAATGGCGCCGGCGGCGGGGAGAGACGGGCCCCCAGCGAGATGTGCGGGCGCATGCCAGGAGGAGTCCATGAAGCGGACAGTGAGGGCACAGAGGATCGCCGGCGCCCTCGGGGTGGGCGCGCTGGCGGTGCTCGCCGCCTGCGGAAGCGGCGGGGGCGGCACGACGCCCACCGGGGAACCCACCCAGACCGGGGCGGTGAACGGCGGCACCCTGACCGTCGGCGTCCTCCAGGAGCCGACCTCGTTCCTGGCCGCGGGCATCGTCGACTCCATGACCTACGCCTACGCGGTCGACGCCCCCATCGCCGAGGGGCTGCTCTGGTACCGCTCGAAGGACGAGACCCAGAACGCGAAGACGCTGGCCGACTTCTGGCGCCCCGCGCTGGCCACCGAGGTGCCCACCACCGTCAACGGTGACGTCAAGACCTCCGGGTGCAGGAACGTCAACTTCGGGGGCAGGGACCAGACGCCGAAGATGTGCGTCACCTGGAAGCTCCGCGACAACGTGCTCTGGCACGACGGCACCCAGTTCACGTCGAAGGACGTCTGTGACACCTTCGGCTTCTACTGGCAGCGCTACCAGTCCAAGAACCCCACCACCATCCTGAGCCCCACCGGCTGGCAGGAGACCATCGGCTGCGACGCCAGCAACAGGCTGCAGGCGGTGGTGAGCTACCGCTCCACCTATGGCGGGTACCTGGGCCAGGCCACCGGCGTCTACGGCATCCTGCCCTCCAAGCTGCTGCAGAACGCCTTCAACGGCGCTGGCGGGGCGGGCGCCGACCTGGAGAAGACGCCGCAGACGGTCAACCTGGGCCTGGGCTCGGGGAACACCGACGCGTTCACCGGCACCGAGACCCTCGACAAGATGATCGACGGCACCGGGCCGTACGTGTTCCAGAAGTACGAGCCGGGCAAGGACGTCATCCTGGTCCGCAACAAGAAGTACTGGGACACCGCGCACCAGCCCCACCTCGACAAGGTGATCATGAAGTTCATCCCGGACACCAAGGCGCAGCTCGACCAGGCGCGGGCGGGCGAGATCCAGTTCGGCATGGACTACCGGCTGGCCCTGCTCAAGGACCTCAACGACACCGCCAGGAACGGCAGGCTGCGGGTCGAGACCATCCCCGAGTCGGGCGCCGAGAAGATCGACCTGAACCTCTGCGACAACGCCAAGGGGCTGTGCGGCGACCAGGCCACCAAGAGCCCCTTCACCGCCGACCTCAAGGTGCGTCAGGCGATGATCAAGGCGATCGACCGCCAGACCATCGTGAAGACCATCGCGCAGGGCGAGACGGTGGTGCCCCAGGACTCCTGGATCTACCTGGGCGCCGAGTTCATCCGCACCACCCCGAGCGAGGACCCCACCACCGCCTACGACCCGGTGGGCGCCAGGAAGCTGCTCGACGACGCCGGCTACAAGCTGAGCCCCAGCTGCAAGGGAGGCCTCGTCCGGGCCGACTCCTCGGGCCGGTGCATGGTCCTCAACTTCGTCACCACCTCCGGCAACACCGCCCGCCAGAACGCGCAGATCGCGGTGCAGGCGATGCTCCAGCTGGTGGGGATCGACACCAACCTCAGCGACGTCAAGTCGGGCAAGCTCTTCGGCAACTTCGCCGACGGCGGCCTCCTCTACACCCATCAGTTCCAGATGGCGATGTACACCAACACGCTGTCGACCCCGGCCGAGCCGGACAGCTGGTACGCCGGCTATCACGCCGACTGCGGCGGCAGCTGCCCCGAGTTCAACCAGATTCCCTCGGCCGCGAACAACGGCTTCGGCCAGGACGACACCGGGGAGAACAACCCCGGCGTCGACAGGCTGTTCGACCAGGCGCGCTCCACGGTCGACCTGGCCCAGCGCGCGAAGGCGTACAAGCAGGCGGAGGGCCTGCTCGCCAAGGACCTCCCCGAGATCCCCCTCTACCAGCAGGTGGTGGTGAACAGCGAGACCACCCGGCTCCACGGCGTGCAGCCGAACGACCTGGTCTGGACCTTCAACATGTACGACTGGTACTGCGACGTGGGGAACTGCCAGGGCTGATCCGCCCGGCGCCATCCGGTCCC
Organism: Chloroflexota bacterium; assembly: GCA_028287625.1. Classification (GTDB taxonomy): domain Bacteria; phylum Chloroflexota; class Dormibacteria; order Aeolococcales; family Aeolococcaceae; genus CF-96. The sequence continues at coordinate 3,624 of JAQBPH010000484.1, forward strand.
GGGGCGCGCCCGCGCGGGCGCCCCGGGTCACCGGCGGCCGAGAGAGACCGGGCCCGTGGTTCGTTCACGGAGTACGAGGGGTGCTCCGGAAGGCCGTTGGTATACTCGGCCCCACCCGGCTGGGGGCGCCGGATGGCGGGGGCCACAGAAACAGACGTTCGCGCTCAGGCTCCGAGGGATTGGCTCGCCGGCATGTGGAAGTACATCGTCAAGCGCCTGGCGCTCGGCGCCCTCACCGTCCTGGTCATCACCTTCGTGGTCTACGGGTTCCTCTGGCTCCTCCCCGAGAAGCCCTACGCGGCCCTGATCAACCGGCCCAACCAGCCGCTCGAGGCCAAGCTGGCGATCATCCACCGCTTCGGCGCGGATCAGCCCTTCTTCGTCCAGTACTGGACCTTCCTCAAGAACATCCTCAAGCCGCTCTGGACCTGGTGGGGCCTCCCGCCGCACTCCCCCCAGCCGCCCGACCTCGGCGAGTCGATCCCGCTCCACTCCCAGGTCTTCGACGCCATCCGGGTGCGGATGCCGGCCACGGCGGAGCTGATGCTCACCTCGTACGTGCTCACCCTGCTGATCGCCGTCCCGGTGGGGATCATCAGCGCCGTCAAGCAGTACAGCAAGCTCGACAACGCGGTGACCAGCCTGTCCTTCCTGGGCATCTCGCTGCCCAACTACTGGTTCGGCTCGATCCTCATCTTCCTGCTCGCCGACCTCCCCTACCAGCACGGCTTCGGCGAGATCTTCCCGGCCAGCGGCCAGCACACCGGCCAGCAGACCGGACTGCTCGACCTGATCTGGCACCTCACCCTCCCGGTGCTGGTGCTGGCGGTGCAGTCGATCGCCGGCTACGCGCGCTTCATCCGCAGCTCGATGCTCGAGACCCTCAACCAGGACTACGTGCGAACCGCACGGGCCAAGGGGCTGCCCAACCAGCGGGTGGTGATCCGCCACGCCTTCCGCAACTCGATGCGGCCGTTCATCACCCTGCGCTGGCTCGACATCCCCACCCTCTTCCTGGGCGCAGTGATCACCTAGTTCGTCTTCAGCTGGCCGGGGATGGGCCAGCTGTTCGTCATCGCCGCCGACGGCAACGACTACTC
>JAQBPH010000494.1:0-6770 GCA_028287625.1 Chloroflexota bacterium
GGCGGCGCGCGGCCGCCAGCGCGCCCGCGAGGAGCCGGCCGGCGCCCCGCTCAACGCGCTGCTCGACGCTCGCCGCCTGCTCCGCATCTCCCGACCCACCGCCGCGGCCACGCGGCTGCTCGCCGCCGCCGGCGAGCGGCTGGGGCTGAGCGCCCGCGGCTTCCACCGGGTGCTCCGGGTGGCCCGCACCGTGGCCGACCTCGCCGGTGAGGAGCGGGTGGGGGAGGACGCGGTGGCCGAGGCGCTCCGCCACCGCGGCGAGAGCGGGTCGTGAGCGGCTGCCGCCGGGTGGTCCGCGGGGAGCCAGGCTGGCCGGCCCCGCTCGAGCACCTCGCCCTGCCCCCCGCCGAGCTCTGGGTGCGCGGCGCGCTGTGGCCCCCGCCGGCGACCGCGGTGGCGGTGGTGGGGGCACGAGCGGCGACCCTGACCGGCCTGGAGGTGGCTCACGACCTGGGGCGCGAGCTGGCGGCCGCGGGCGTGCTGGTGATCAGCGGGCTCGCCCGGGGCATCGACGCCGCCGCCCATCGCGGCGCGCTGGAGGGCGGCGGTCCCACCCTCGCCGTGCTCGGCTGCGGCGTCGACCTCTGCTACCCGCCAGGCCACGAGCGGCTGCTGGAGGCGGTCTGCGGCGCCGGCGCGGTGGTCTCCGAGGACCCGCCGGGCACCGAGCCGATCGCCTGGCGATTCCCGCGCCGCAACCGGCTGATCGCCGCCCTCGCCCTGGGAGTGGTGGTGGTGGAGGCGGGCGAGCGCAGTGGGGCTCTGAGCACCGCCCGTCACGCCGCCGACCTGGGGCGGGAGGTCCTCGCCGTCCCCGGGTCGGTGCGCAGTGCGCAGAGTCGCGGCACCAACCGGCTGATCCGCGACGGCGCGACTCCCCTGCTCGAGGTGGACGACCTCGCCGCGGCCCTCCCCGAGCTCTGCCTGACCACCCCCCGGCGGGGGTCGGGGCCGCCCGCCGCGCCCCCCGGCGATCCCGCCCTGCGCGCCCTCCTCGACCTGGTCGGCAGCGACCCGGTGCACCCGGACCAGCTCGCCGAGGCCACCGGCGCCAGGGCCGCCGAGATCGCCGTTCGCCTCTGCGCCCTGGAGCTCGGGGGCTGGGTCCGCAGCCTTCCCGGGGGCGGGGTCAGCCGGGTCGGACGCCGGTGACGGCGATCCGAGCCGTCTCGAGACCGCTGCTATGATCGGCCGCACGCCGCGGCCGGCGAGTTTGACTGGCAGCGACCGCGGAGAGACTGCAGCGTATGGCCAACCGCCTCATCATCGTCGAGTCACCGAGCAAGGCGCGCACGCTCAGCCGGTTCCTCGATTCCGGCTACACCATCAAGGCCTCGATGGGCCATGTCCGCGACCTGCCCAAGTCGAAGCTCGGCGTCGACCTGGAGAAGGGGTTCGCCCCCCAGTACGAGGTCACCAAGGAGGCGCAGATCAAGGAGCTGCGCGCCGCGGCCAAGGGCGCCATCGAGGTGATCCTCGCCTCCGACCCCGATCGAGAGGGCGAGGCCATCGCCTGGCACCTCGCCGAGGCGCTCCGCCTCAAGGACCCTCAGCGCGTGGTCTTCCACGAGATCACCCGCGCGGCCGTCGAGGCGGCGCTGCTCGCCCCCCGGCTGATCGACCGCGACCTGGTCGCCGCCCAGGAGGCGCGCCGGGTGATCGACCGCCTGGTCGGCTACCAGCTCAGCCCCTTCCTCTGGAAGAAGGTGCGCACCGGGCTGAGCGCCGGCCGGGTGCAGTCGGTCGCGGTGCGCCTCGTGGTCGATCGCGAGAACGAGATCGACGCCTTCGTCCCCGAGGAGTGGTGGACGGTCGAGGCCCAGCTGGCCACCGAGAAGGGGGCCTCCCTCACCGCCCGGCTCTACGCCCAGCGCGGCGACGCCGGCGAGGCCGAGGGCGAGGAGGAGGAGCTCTCCGCCAAGCCCGCCGACCCCGGCGACAGCAAGCTCCGCCTCCCCGACGAGGCCGCGGCGCTGCGGGTGATGGCCGCCCTCGGCGTCGACGAGGAGGGCCGCCCCGGTGCGGGCGTGCCGCCCTTCGAGGTCGCCAAGGTCACCGCCCGCGAGTCCACGCGCTCCGCGCCCAACCCCTACACCACCAGCACGATGCAGCAGGATGCCAGCACCCGGCTGCGGATGGCGCCGAAGAAGAGCATGCAGCTCGCCCAGGTCCTCTACGAGGGGATCGAGCTGGGAAGCGAGGGGCCCGTCGGCCTGATCACCTACATGCGCACCGACTCGACGCGCATCAGCGACACCGCGCGCGACGCCGCCCACGCCCACATCGAATCCGCCTACGGGAAGCAGTACGTGGGCCGGGGCACCCCCAAGGCGTCGAAGACCAAGGCGCCGGTGGCGGCGCAGGACGCCCACGAGGCGATCCGCCCCACCGACCCCGAGCGCACCCCGGAGTCGGTCGCGGCGCACCTGAGCGCTCCCCAGCTCAAGCTCTACGACCTGATCTGGCGCCGCTTCGTGGCCAGCCAGATGGCCGCGGCGAAGTTCGACACCACCCGCGTCGACATCAACGCCGGTGACTACGTCTTCCGCGCCAACGGGTCGGTGCTCCGCTTCGACGGCTTCACCCGGGTGCTGCGCCGCGACGACGACCAGAAGGATCGCAGCCTCCCGGCGCTCACCGAGGGCGCCCTGCTGGCGCTGCAGCAGCTGACCCGCGAGGGGCACGTCACCCAGCCGCCCCCCCGCTACACCGAGGCGTCGCTGATCAAGGAGATGGAGGAGCGCGGCATCGGCCGGCCCTCCACCTACGCGCCGACCGTCGACGTCATCCAGGAGCGCAAGTACGTGCGCCAGGAGGAGCGGCGGCTGCATCCCACCGAGCTGGGCAAGACCGTCGACGGCGTGCTCCGCACGCAGTTCCCCGCCATCGTCGACGTCGCCTTCACCGCCGATCTGGAGAAGCGGCTGGACGGGGTGGAGGATGGGCACGCCGGCTTCGAGTCCACCATCCGCGACTGGTACACGCCCTTCGCCGACACCCTGGAGAAGGCCGAGAACAACCTCGAGCGGGTCCGCGTCCCCACCAAGGACACCGGCGAGGCGTGCCCGGAGTGCGACGAGGGCCGGCTGGTGGTCCGCGAGGGCCGCTTCGGCGAGTTCACGGGCTGCTCCCGCTACCCCGAGTGCAAGTACATCAAGAAGGACGGGCCGGCGCCCGAGCCCACCGGCCAGCCCTGCCCCGACTGCGGGCGCCCGCTGGTGGTGCGCCAGGGCAAGCGCGGCCCGTTCACCGGCTGCTCCGGCTACCCCGACTGCAAGTACCTCCGCGACGAGGCGGCCAAGCCCGCCGGCGCGGAGGGCGATGCGGCTCCCGAGGAGCTCGGTGCGTGCCCCGAGTGCGGCAAGCGGCTGGCCCGCAAGAGCGGCCGTCGCGGCCCCTTCGTGGGTTGTTCCAACTATCCCGACTGCAAGTACATCCAACCCCGCGGCAGCGGCGAGCAGGGCGGCCGCCCTGCAGCCCAGCCGACCGGCGAGAACTGCCCCGACTGCGGCAAGCCACTGGTCACCCGCATGGGCCGTCGCGGCCCGTTCGTGGGCTGCTCCGGCTATCCCAAGTGCCGCCACATCAAGGGCGACGCTCCCGCCGAGGGGGTTGCCGCCAACGGCGCTCCCGCCGACGGCGCCGCCCCCGTGGCGGCGGTCCCGGTCGTGCCGGTGGTGCTCGACCCGGAGCTCGGCGCCTGCACGGACTGCGAGCGTCCCCTGGTTCGCCGCCAGGGCCGCTTCGGCGCCTTCGTGAGCTGCTCCGGCTACCCCAACTGCAAATACCGACCGCCCAAGGCCACGGCGGCACGCACCGCCGCCGGGTGAGCATGCGCGCGGCACGGCCGCATGCGACCACCATCGTGGCGGTCAAGCGGGGAGGCCAGGTCGCCATCGCCGGCGACGGCCAGGTGACCGTCGGCGACGTGGTCATGAAGCACCGTGCCGGCAAGGTGCGGCGGCTCTTCCACGACGAGATCATCGTCGGGTTCGCCGGCGCGGTCGCCGACGCCTTCACCCTGTTCGACAAGTTCGAGCAGCAGCTCGAGAAGCACCAGGGCAACCTGCTCCGCGCCGCCGTCGGGCTCAGCCGGGAGTGGCGCACCGACCGCTACCTGCGCCACCTCGAGGCGATGCTGCTGGTCGCCAACTCCTCTCAGCTGCTCCTGCTCAGCGGCGATGGTGAGATCATCGAACCGGACGACGACGTCGCCGCCATCGGCAGCGGCGGGCCGTATGCCCACGCCGCGGCCCGTGCCCTGGTGCAGAACACCGAGTTGACCGCGCCCGAGGTGGCGCGGCGCGCCCTGCAGATCGCGGCCAGCCTCTGTATCTACACCAACGACCACATCACCGTGCAGACCCTCGACACCATCGACGAGGCCCCCGCGGGCACCGCCGGCGAGACCGCTGCGGAGACCGTTCCATGAGCGACACGCGCCCTGGTGGCGCCCCCGTCCACCTTCCCGACGGTGAGGCGCCCCTGACCCCCGCCGCCCGCGGCGAGCGCGAGGGCGCCGAGCCCGCGGACACCGCTCTGCCCGGGGGCGGCGCGCCCGCCGGCACCCCGGCACCCACCACCCCGGGTGGCGGAGCCGACGCGACCGAGCCCGCCGCCGACACTCCCCCGAGCGTCGACGAGCTGAGGCCGGCACAGATCGTCAGCCGCCTGGACGAGTTCATCGTCGGCCAGGACGGCGCCAAGCGCGCCGTGGCCGTCGCCCTGCGCAACCGCCTGCGCCGCCAGCGCCTCCCCGAGGCGATGCGCGCGGAGGTGATCCCCAAGAACATCCTGATGATCGGGCCCACCGGGGTGGGGAAGACGGAGATCGCCCGCCGGCTCGCCCGGCTCACCCGCTCGCCCTTCATCAAGGTGGAGGCGACCAAGTTCACCGAGGTGGGCTACGTCGGCCGCGACGTCGAGGCGATCATCCGCGACCTGCTCGAGCAGACCATCACCGAGGTCCACAACGATCGCGTCGCCGAGGTGGAGGGCAGCGCCCGCGAGACCGCCGAGGAGCGCATCCTCGACGCCCTCCTCGACGCGGAGGCCCGGGACGCGCAGGAGGGCACCAAGCCCGCTCGAGGCTCCCGCGCGAAGCCGGCCGTCACCCCACCCGCCGCGGAGGTGGCCCCCGCCGGCACCGCCGAGACGGAGACGGAGACCGAGACCGAGGCCGAGAGGGAGACGGAGGCGGAGGCGGAGGCTCCCGCCCCCGACGGCACGGTCGCCTCCGACGGCGAGGCCGCCTCCGAGGCCGCCCGCCGCCGCCGCCGGCTGCAGCGCCGCCGCCTCCGTCAGCGGCTGCGCGCCCGCCAGCTCGAGGACCGGGTGGTCGAGATCGAGGTGGAGGAGCCCTACCAGCCGATGGTGGAGAACGTCTCCGGCGCGGGCTTCGAGGACATGGGAGCGACCCTCGCCGACTTCCTCTCCCAGCTCGCCCCGCCGCGGAAGCGGATGAAGCGGATGACCGTCGCCGACGCCCGGACGGCCCTCGTTGACGAGGAGACCGACCGGCTGATCGACATGGACCGGGTCTACGACGAGGCCATCCGCTCGGTCGAGGACAGCGGGATCGTCTTCATCGACGAGGTCGACAAGATCGCCGGCCAGGGCTCGGAGCACGGCCCCGACGTCAGCGGCGAGGGGGTGCAGCGCGATCTCCTCCCGGTGCTCGAGGGCTCGACGGTGCACACCCGGTACGGCGCCGTCCACACCGACCACATCCTGTTCATCGCCGCCGGCGCCTTCACCATGTCCCGCCCCAGCGACCTCATCCCCGAGTTCCAGGGCCGTTTCCCCATTCGCGTCGAGCTGAAGGCGCTCAACGAGGCCGACCTCGAGCGCATCCTCGTCGAGCCCAGCAACTCCCTGACCAAGCAGTACACCGCCCTGCTCGGCACCGAGGGGGTCACCCTGGAGTTCAGCCCCGACGGCCTGCACGAGCTCGCCCACCAGGCCGCCCAGGTGAACCAGCAGGACGAGAACATCGGCGCCCGCCGGCTCTTCACCATTCTCGAGAAGGTCCTCGAGGACGTCTCCTTCCGCGCCGACGAGTTCGCCGGCACCACTGTCACGGTGGACGCCGCAATGGTCCGCGCCCGGCTGGGCGATCTGGTCCGGAACGAGGATCTGCGGCGCTACGTGCTCTGAGGGGCGGGCCACGGCCGATCTGCGGGCCGGGTGAGTGGTACTCGGCCGATCTGCAGGCCGGGTGGGTGGGCCACGGCCCCCTTGTCGCACCGGTTCTAACCGGGGGAGGCTACGCCTCCCCCGCTCGCGCCAAAGACATCGCAGGACCGTCAGCGTATGAACTGGCGCGTCCGTTGGGCGATGCCGTGGCGCACCCCCTCCACGGCCGGACTCCCGGCCGGCGCTCCCTTCGGTCGCGCTTGCGTCTTCGGTCCACCGGAACCGCTACCAGGCGGAGCGACTTCGTCGCGATCCACAGGAGAAGAGAAAAAGATGCGCCGGAGGCGCTCCGCCTGGTACCTCGGCGGGTGGCGCAAGGACGAAAGCGAGCGAAGCGAGCGTCGCCGGCGAGTGCCGGCGTGGAGGGGGCGCCCCTCGGCATCGCGCACGCCAAGCGCCGCGCGAGGTCTTGGGGGCGACCGGGGGCGGCGACGCCTCCCCCGAGTCAAAACCGGTGCGACAAGGGGCCGTGGCCCACCCACCCGGCCCGCAGATCGGCCGAGCATCCCCCCCCAATAGCTAAACTGCGCCCCTTCACACACCCCCGGTGGTCGCCGGCGAGGGTGACCCGGCCG
>JAQBPH010000469.1:0-4239 GCA_028287625.1 Chloroflexota bacterium
CCGGCGGCGCCACAGGCGGCGGTGACGCCACCGCCGCCGGCGAGGCGGCCCGCGCGCCGGGTGCCGGGGCCATCGCCCGGGCCCGCTCCTCGGCGGCACGGCCGGAGAGCACCCGGTGGTGGATCTCCTCCCACAGCCGCCGCTGCAGCTCGGGCTCCTCGCGCAGCCGCAGCAGGGCGCGTGCGTGCTTCTCGGTGAGGTCGCCGGCGCGAATGTCGTCACGGATCGCCTCGGGGAGACGGGTGACGTTGAGGATGTTGTACACGTGCTGCCGGGTGATCCCCACCAGCTCGGCGACCTGCTGCCACGAGCCGAGATTGAGAGCGACGCGCAGCCGCTTCAACGCGTGGGCGCGGTCGACGGCGTTCAGCTCCTCCCGCTGGATGTTCTCGACCAGCGCCTCGACATACGCGCGGTCGTCGTCGGCCTCGACGATGAGCGCCGGGATCTCCGTCAGCCCCGCTCTCCGTGCCGCCCGCCAGCGCCGCTCCCCGGCGATGATCTCGTAGCCCTCGCCGCGCGGCCGCACCCGGATGGGCTGGAGCACACCGTGATGGCGGATGCTGTCGGTGAGCTCGTCCAGCCCGCGCGCGTCGATGTGGTGGCGCGGCTGGTCGGATCGTGGCTGCAGCCGGTCGACCGGGATGCGGCGGAGGTCGGGGCGCACCGGCCGCCCGCTGAGGTTGCGCTCCACCTCCTCCCCGGGGGGATCACCCGATGTGGTCACCAGGAGCAGGGCGGTACAGCCGTGGCCGCGGCGATGCGCGGCGGTGCAGGGGTGAGGGGGGCAGGCACCTGCACCGGCAGGGCGCGGGGCCGGGACCGCCCCCCCGCGGGCACGGCGGTGACCGCGCCGGCGCCGCCGAGCGCCTCGTCCATGACGAGTCCCTCACGATGCATCGAAGCCCTTCCCGATCAACGCAACGGAGCGCCTGACATCGGCGTCACCGGAATTGGGACAGTGTATGGGAGGACGGCACGCGTCTCGTGCACCGCATATGCACTGGTACGAGACTGCCAGTTGTGGCCAGGTACGGTGCTACTCGTGGCTCCGCGTGAGCGCTTCATCCCCCGGTCCAGCCCCTCGCCGCGCCGACCGGCTCAGCCCGGCGTGGGTCGCCTCGCCTCGTGGAGGATCAGGGGAGCGGCTCGGTCAGCGCGTACACGCCGGCGTGCAGCGACATCACCAGCGCCAGAGCGCGACCCTGCGCGCTGGGACGGCCGCCCTCGGCGTCGGTGAGCTCCATGCCCAACTCCTCGACCATGGCCTCGACGCAGGCCCCGCTCAGCACCACGAACAGCCGCGCACGCCGGCTCACAAGCTCCCGCCACTCGGGACGGTTGAGACGTGTGATCAGGCGCAGCAGCGCGTCGGCGTCCGAGCGCAGCCGGGTCGCCAGCCGCGCCGCCCGGACCGCGTCCGCCTCGACCGCCAGCGCGCCGAGGCGCTCGACGATGTCGTCGCACAGCGTCCGGCAGCGCCGGTAGCAGCGATGCCGCTGTGCCTCGGCCATGGTGCGCGCGCCGGCACGGACCTGGACGCTGGTGGTGCCGGCGATCGGCCCGGTCACCGAGACGCCACCGTGCGCGGCACCAGCAGCAGGCTGAGCCCCGCCGCCAGCACGGTGGTCATCGCCGCGAGCGCCAGCGCCGCCGCCGCCGACCACTGCACCAGCGGGCCGGCGATCGCCGAGCCCAGCGGCAGCCCCAGGTAGTTGAGCGACATCGACACCGCGAAGGCGCGACCCTGCACGGTGACGTCGGTGCAGCGCTGCCGCAGGGAGAAGAGGCTCACGTCGAGCGGACCGGTGGACAGCCCGATGATCACCATGCCGGTCAGCGCCTGGGCGAGGGTGTCGGCGCTGGCCAGCACCGCCAGCCCCAGCGCCGAGGTGCCGATGGCGGCGGCGAGCATGGTGCGCTCCCGGCCCACCGTGCTCGTCGATCCCGACACCACCCCGGAGGCGACGCCGGCGAGGCCGAGCACGGCGAAGAGCGCGCCGATCACCTCCGGACCGGCGTGGAGGCGCTGCGCCGCCAGCGCCGGCAGCGCCACCACCAGCACCCCGGGACCGAGGTTGCGCAGCGAGATGCTCACCGCCAGGCCGCGCAGGGTGGGGTGGCGGAGCACGTAGCGCAGGCCGTCGAGCATCCTGCCCGCCAGGGCGCCGCGCTCGGCCCGGGCACGGCGCGGGTCGGCGACGCCGCCGACGGTCAGCGCCGCGGCCGCGTACAGCGCTCCGATGACCACGATGGCGAGGGCGGGACCGCCGACGGCGACCAGCACCCCGCCCAGGGGCGGGCCCACCAGGCTCGCCAGCACGTAGCCGCCGCTGTCGAGGGCGTTGGCCTTGTCCCACAGCGGGCTGGGGACCACCGCGGGCAGCATCGCCCGGGTGCCGGTGTCGCTGAGCGGGGCCGTCAGCGAGGACACCGCGAGCGCGAGGAGCAGCATCCAGGGCGAGAGCCGCCCGGCCCAGCTGAGGCCGGCGACGGTGAGCAGCGCGAGCGACGCGACCACGTGGTCGGTGCGGATGAGGCGGACCCGCGGGTAGCGGTCGAGGAGCGCGCCGGCGAGGGGGCTGACCAGCAGGCCGGGCCCGATGCTCAGGCAGACGGCGAGGCCCGCCAGGCCGGGCGACCGGTACTGCTCGAGGGCGAGGAGAACGACGGTGACCTGCCCCATGCTGATGGCGACGCGAGCGCAGAGCGCGGCGACGGCGAGCGGCGCGAAGCCCTCGAGAAGGAGAAGCTGGCGGTAGCTCGGCGCCGGTCTGCGGTCGACCAGGGTCCGCGTGCTCATCGACGGGTCAGAACACCTCGCCGTCGCGGACGCTGACGATGGTCAGCGGACGCACACCACCCGGCGTGGCCACGTCCACCTCCTCACCACCGACGCGTCCCAGCAGCGCCCTGCCCACCGGCGAGGCCACCGAGATCCGGCCCTCGAGCGGGTTGGCGTTGGCCGGAATGACCAGGGTGTAGTGGTGCTCGCCGTCCTCGTCGCGACAGCAGACCGTCGAGCCCAGACCGATCGCCATCGCCGTGCCGGCACCGTCTCCGGCCACTGCTCGCTCCACCATGCCGCACCTCCTCTCCTCGGGTCGCAGGTGCCATGCAATCGCTGGTGCGCGCCGTTTTGCAATGTTCCAGAAACATCCGACCGTTTGTACGACAGTCCGTCAGACGACGAACCGGGGTCAGACGCTGTTCGCGGCCTCGGGCAGCCCGCCGAGAAGGCTGGCGGCGTCGGGGAGGCGCTTGCACATCTGCAGTCGCGCCACCTCGGGGTCGCGGGCGATGACGCCGGTGCCGGAGGCGACCTCGTCATCATAGTTGCAGCCCAGCCAGCGCCCCAGCATGAACGCGCCGGAGGTGTGGAGGGTGAGGTAGACGACCCCCTTGGAGCGCACGTTGGCCTCGCGGGGCACGTACATCCCGAGGATGTGCCGGTTGTCGTAGACGCGGCACCGCGCCCGCCAGAGGAAGGAGCCGAGGGGGTTCTCCGGAGCCCTGCTCTGGTTCTCGATGGTGAGGGTGAGCCCCTGCTGCTGGACGGTGACCTCCTCGCTGTCGATGCTCAGACGCCTCTCCGCGCTGGTCTCCCACAGCGCGTACCAGGTGCCCGCCAGGCTCACCGAGTCGTGCAGCTCCGGGGGAGCCACGACCTCCTCGCCGAGGCCCGCGGCGAAGTCGGCGGCGTCGCCGTCGAGATCGAACGCGTGGTGCCGCCGGGTGCGCCGCTGCTCACGCTGCGCCGCCCGGTACGGGCCCTGCAGGGCGGCGCCGCCGCCGGGGAACACCGCCTCGATCCTGGGCAGGAAGGCGCGGCCGGGGAGCAGCGCGCCCCGCTCGACGTTGGCGAGGTGCGGCCGGGAGTAGGAGATCCGCCGCGCCAGCTCCTCCTGGCTCAGCCCCTGGCGCAGCCGGAACTGGCGCAGCGCCACGCCGAAGCCGGCGGTGTCGGGGGACGGCGGGGCGGTGCCGCTGCCGCTCACCGCCGCTCCTCGCGGGCGCTCACCGCCAGACGGGTCATGGCGTCCAGCGCGCCCAGCAGCTGGGCTGCCTCCAGGGGCGGGAGTGCGCCCTCGAGCCGGCGGTAGGTCGCCTCCCAGAGCGGGAGCGCGCGGCTCACGGCGGCGTGCCCCTCCACCGTCAGCACCACCAGCCGGGTCCGGCGGTCGCCACCCGCGGCGAGGGTCACCAGGCCGCGGCGCTGGAGCACCGCGAGGTTGCGGC
>JAQBPH010000530.1:0-5340 GCA_028287625.1 Chloroflexota bacterium
CGCTCCGCCCGGCGGCGGGCGGATGAGCGGGCGCACCCGGCTGCTCGCCATCGGCGCCATCGCCCTCCTCGCCGTGCTCATCGGCGTGGCCTTCCTCTACTCGTACCTGACCACCGCGCGCCAGTTCGTCAGCACCGACAACGCCAACATCGACGGCGATGCGATCGTCATCACCGCACCCGCCAACGGCACCCTGCTGACCTGGAAGGGCCAGCTCGGCAGCTCGTTCCGCGCCGGCGACGTGGTCGGCGTGCTCCGCCTCGGCAACGGCAGCGGCGTGAACCCGCTGCTGAGCATCCGCGCCCCCCAGGACGGGGTGGTCGCCGCCGAGCACGCCCTCCCCAACGACCAGGTGGCGGCGGGCAGCACCCTGGCCACCGCCTACGACCTCGCCCAGGTCTTCGTCACCGCCCGGGTCGACGAGACCGCGATCGGCGACATCCGGCCCGGGCAGACCGCGGACGTCACCGTCGACGCCTACTCGACCCCGCTCACCGGCACGGTGCAGCAGGTCGAGAGCGCCGCCGCCTCGGTGTTCTCGCTGCTCCCCCAGAGCAACAGCACCGGCAACTTCCAGAAGGTGACCCAGGAGATCCCGGTGAAGATCCTGCTCACCGACACCCAGGGGCTCCACCTGGTGCCGGGGATGAGCTGCACGGTGAAGATCCACCGCGGCTGAGGCCCGGCCGGGACGCCGTCAGGCGCCGACCAGGGATCGAAGCAGCGGCCGCCCCAGCATTGCCGTCAGCTGGGCGGGGTCGACCGGTGGGCTGATCAGGTATCCCTGGAGCAGGTCACAGCCGTGGCGCGCCAGGTAGAGGCGCTGCGCCTCGGTCTCGACGCCCTCGGCCACCACCTCGAGCCCGAGGTCTCGGGCCATCGCGATCGTCGCGGCGACGATCGGAGCCTCGGTGGTCGCGCTGACGATCTTGCTCACGAAGGAGCGGTCGATCTTCAGGGTGTCGACGGGGAAGTCCTGGAGCCGGCTGAGCATCGAGTACCCGGTGCCGAAGTCGTCGATGGCGATCCGGACGCCGCCCTCCCGCAGGCGCCTCAGCGTCGTCAGCGCCTGCTCCTGCTGCCCCACCGCCGCGCCCTCGGTGATCTCCAGCTCGAGCATGCCGGGATCGATCCCGGTCTCGTCGAGCGACCGGCGCACCAGCTCGAGCAGCCCGCCACCCTCCAGGTGGCGTGCGGAGACGTTGACCGCCATCGACAGGGGCGTCGCCGCCGCGTCCCTCCACTCGCGCGCCTGATGGCACGCCCGGGCGATCACCCACGCATCCACCTCGAGGATGAGCGAGGACTGCTCGGCGATCGGGATGAAGAGGTCGGGCGACAGCATCCCGCGGGTGGGATGGAGCCAGCGCACCAGGGCCTCGACCCCGACCGCCCGTCCCGACATGGTGTCGACCTTCGGTTGATAGAGGAGGATCAGCTCCTCCCGGGCCAGGCCCTCGCGCAGCTCCTGCTCGAGTCCGAGGCGCTCGACCGCCGCCGCGTGCATGCTGTGGCGGAACACCTCGTGGCGATCCCGTCCCCGCTCCTTGCCCGCGTAGCGTGCGGTGTGGGCGTTCCGGACCAGGTCCGAGGCCGAATCCCGCTCCCCGGAGGTGGCAATCCCGATGGTGGCCCTGACCGTGAGCAGGCGGGTGCCGACCCGGTGGGGTTCGCGGAGCGCTGCCAGGAGCCGATCCGCGGTGGCGACCGCCTCGGCCTCGCTCTCGAGGTCCTCGAGGAGCACGGCGAACTCGTCACCGCCCACCCGCGCGGCGGTCTCTCCGGGGCGGACGGCGGCCGCCAGCCGCCTCGAGACCGCGACGAGGAGCTGGTCACCGATGTCGTGGCCGAGACTGTCGTTCACCGTCCTGAAGTCGTCCAGGTCGATGACCAGGACCGCGCAGGCGCCGGGTCGGCCGCGAAGCCGCAGATGGGCGTGCTCCAGCAGGGTCGTGAAGAGGGCGCGGTTGGGGAGGCCGGTGAGGGTGTCGTGGAACGCGTTGTGCTCGAGCTCGCGCTGCAGCGCCAGCCTCTCGGTCACGTCGTGGGCGAGGACGACGTGGACCCGATGCCCCTCGAACACCGCGCCATGCACGGTGATCTCGACCTCGAGCAGGGCTCCGGCCCGGGTGCGATGGCGGACGCTCGCGAAGGACCGCTCGCCCTCGCCCACACCGCCGGGCGGGAGCATCGGTGGATCGCCGTCCTCGGCGATCAGGTCGGCGGTCCTCAGCGCGAGGAAGGCGGACCGCGTGTACCCGTAGAGGGCGAGGACGCCCTCGTTGACGGTGAGGATCTCGTCGGTCTCGGGGTTGGTGACCCACATCGGCTGGGGGTTGCCCTCGAAGAGCAGGCGGAAGCTCCGCTCCCGCTCGGCCAGCGCGCTCGCCTCGATCTCCAGGACTGCCGTGCGCCGCCCCCGGGTCGCCGCCGCCCTCACCAGGATCGCGACCACGGCGGCGGCGGCGAGCACGACTCCGAGTGAGGCGACGTAGGCGACGGTGGTGGCGCGCTGGTCGAGGAGAGCCTGGTCGTCGACGGCGGCCCGGAGCGCGGTGTCGAGGCGCGCGTAGTCGCCGTCGAGCGTGGCCAGGTCGTAGGCGCTGGCGGCCGAGGTGTCGCCCGCCGCCAGATAGGCCATCTCCCGGTCCGCCGCGGACTGGTAGGTGTCGACCAGGGTGGTCAGGTGATCGCGCTCGGCGGCATCCATGCTCACCGCGCGGATGCCGCCGAGCGCCGAGGTCACCGAGGCTCTCGCCCGCGTGAACTCCGCGGCCGAGGGCTCGTGCCAGACCGTGTCCTCGGTGGTGACCGCGACCCGGAGATCGGTGAGAGCGGCGTTGGTGGCGTCGCGGTCGGCGGAGTACGAGTGCAGCGCGGTCAGCAGCACCAGCACGGTCGCGACGATGAGGGTGGCGACACCCCACCACGCCCACAGGTCGAGGCGCCGTCGCGACGGCGCCGTGGGCGACCGCACCATTGAGATCCCCTTGGGAGGCCGCCCGGTAGGCGGCTGCCCGCAGTGTCGCAGGCCCCCGGTGTGGATCCGGTGCGGGTCGTGGCCGCCTTCCGGACGGCGGTGTCACGGTTCTAGGTGGGGGCCTTCCGCGCCCGGCCGGCGGGCAGCAGCAGGGCGAGCAGCACGCCCACGGCGGTGATCCCCGCGGTGAGCAGGAAGAGGTCGTCGACGGCGTTGCCGAAGACCTGCACCTGGGTGCCGCGCATCAGCCCGAGCATCGCCCCGGGGCCGCCGCCGGCCACCCCCTGCACCGAGGTGGACCCGGGCGAGACGGAGGGGAGCAGCGCCGCCCGCCCGGCCATCTGCTGCGCCTGCTGCGAGGTGAGCACCGAGGTGAGGACGGCCAGGCCGAGGGCGGCGGAGCTGCGCTGGATGATGTTGCTGACCGCGCTCGCCCTCCCCACCTTGGTGGTGGGGATCACGGTCATGGCCCCGGTCATGATCGGCATCATCGCCAGCCCCATCCCCATGCTGCGGATCGACATCCAGACGACCACCTGCATCCGCGTGGTGTCGGCGCCGAGGTTGTGCATCAGGTAGGTCCCGTAGGCGGTGACCAGCAGCCCGATCGCCGCCGGCCACCGGGCCCCGACGCGGTCGAAGAGCCGCCCGCTGATGGGCATGAGCACCGCCGTCAGCAGCGCCGACGGCAGCAGGATGAGACCGGTGTCGAAGGCCCCCAGGCCCTGGCCCTGCTGGATGAAGAGGGGCACGTAGAAGAAGCCGGCCATCAGCCCCGCCATGAGGATGCCGATGAGCAGCGTCGAGTTGGTGAACGCCCAGTAGCGGAAGATCCGCAGGTCGAGCATCGGGTGCTCGACGGAGAGCTCGATGACCACGAAGATCGCCATCGTCAGGGTGCCGAAGGCGAGCAGGCCGAGGACGCGATACGAGCTCCAGCCCCAGTTCGAGCCCTCGGAGAGGGCGAGCAGCAGGGCGAAGAGGCTGCTGGACACGAAGGCGAAGCCGGCGGCGTCGAGCCGCTGCGTCGTCCCGGCCGGCCAGCGGGGCAGCACCAGCATGGCGGCGGCCAGCCCGAGGATCCCGATGGGCACGTTGATGTAGAAGATCAGCCGCCAGTCGACGTACTCCACCAGGTAGCCGCCCAGGGTGGGACCGAGGGCGGGGGCGAAGACGATGCCGAGCCCGTAGAGGCCCATCGCCATCCCGATCCGCTCGCGCGGCGCGATCCGGTAGACCATCGCCATCGAGATCGCCGGCAGCAGCCCGCCGCCCACGGCCTGGAGGATGCGGAAGGCGACCAGGCTGTTGAGGCCCCAGGCCAGCCCGCAGAGGGTGGACCCGATCACGAAGAGGACCATGGCGAGGTTGTAGATCCGCCGCAGCCCGAAGCGGTCGCCCAGCCACCCGCTCACCGGCACCACGACCCCCATCGAGAGGGTGTAGGCGGTGACGATCCACTGGACGTCGTCGTTCGAGGCCCCGAACTGGGTCTGGATCCTGGGGATGGCCACGTTGACGATGCTGGTGTCGAGCACCGCCATGAACATCCCCACCACCACCACCCCCATCGGCACCAGCCAGCTGCGCGCCGCAAGCGGCGGGGCCTCGGCGGGTGCGGACTGCGGGCCGGGGGCGGGCGCGGGCGCGACCGGCGGGGCGGTTCGCCGCGTGGGCGAACGGCGGGTGACCACCGATGCGGGCGCCGACACCGCTCCAGTCTACGCGCGGGTCACGGCGATCTCACGGATCATCTCGATCGCGCGCGCCAGGGTGGCCAGGCGCGCGTCCAGGGTCTCGCCCGCGGGGTAGAGCCGCACCGTGGTCACCCCCGCCTCGCTCCAGCGACGGAGCCGCTCGCGCACCATCGCCTCGGTGCCGATCAGGGTGGTGGCGAGCACCATCTCGTCGGGCACCCGGGCGGTGGCCTGCTCGCGCCGCCCCTCGAGCCAGAGCCGCTGCACCTCCGCCGCCGCCTCCGCCCAGCCCTGGCGCGCGTAGGCGCGGGCGTAGTAGTTGGTGGTGGCCGAGCCCATGCCGCCGAGCGAGAAGGCCAGCCCGGGCTTGCGGCGGGCGATCATCGCCTCCACGTCGTCGCCGAAGGCCACCTCCGCGCCCTGGCAGATGTCGAGGTCGGCGAGCGTGCGGCCCGCGCGGGCGGCGCCGGCGGCGAGCGGCTCGAGCGAGGTGTCCGCCGCCTCGGGGACGAAGCTGGTGCCCAGCCAACCGTCGGCGACCTCTCCGGTGAGCTCGAGCATCCGCGGCGAGAGGGTGGCGAGGTAGATGGGGATCCGCGGGTTGGCGGGCTGGCTGAGGCGCAGGGCCCGGCCCTCGCCCCCGGGCAGGGGAAGGGGGAAGTG
>JAQBPH010000542.1:0-5066 GCA_028287625.1 Chloroflexota bacterium
TTCGACTGCTGGCCCGGAGCGTGGTCACCCCAGCGCTCACGCGTCTCCTGCATCTGCTCGCCGGTCTGCGTGTACTCGTCGAGCGTCCCGCCAGGGTCGGACTGGCCGCTCTCGGGGGAGCCGCTCCCAGGAGTCGGGTTTGTCTGCTCGGTCACCACGACACCCTCCATGGTTATTGACAACATCACTATCAGACTTTAGGTGAACGTACCAGTGATGTCCAGGGGGGAGGGTTGTCACCGGGGCCCAGGTGGTGCCCGGCGGGCGTCAGCCCAGGGCGTCCACCATCTCCGCGGCGGGCATCGCCATGCAGGTGAACGAGGGCACGTCGCGCACCGTGTGGGTCGACGCCTCGCTCCCACGCATCTCGTGGACGAGGTCGAGGAAGTCGGCCACCGAGTCGCTCTCGAAGGCGACCACGAACTCCTGGTCGTCGAGACCGAACGAGTAGGTGGTGTTGATCTTCACCGACGGGAAGCGGTGGCCCATGGCGATGTGCTCGTCCATCTGGCGCTGCCGCTCCTCCTTCGACAGCCGGTACCAGGCACGGGTCTTCACGAACGGATAGACGAACAGGTAGCGACGCGTCCCGGGAACGATCACCATCCGGTTGCTGCGTCCCTCCTGTCCCGCGTGCTCGTGACGTTCCACGTACATGCTCCGCTTGGTCATCGCGAAGTAGTGGTACGGGCTGGTGAGGTACCCGGCCATGCGGATGCGGTTGAGCCGGGCGGAGAAGCGGTGGTGCTGCTCGAGGTCGTCGCTGATCAGCCAGAGCATGAAGTCGGCGTCGCCGCGGGTGCCCACCAGGCTGTAGGTGCGCAGCAGCACGCCGGGAAGGGCCGCCGTCTCGGCGAGCAGCGTGGTCAGCTCGTCGCGGTCGGCGGCCCGCTCGGCGTCGTCGCGGCGGCGCCAGGCGGGATCGAGGCGGTGGAACGCGAAGCGGACGAACTGCCGGGTGATCGGCGGACGCCGGCTGGCGTCGCGGATGGTGAGGGGCGCCTGATCGATGGCCATGCTGCCTCGCTTGGGTCTATTTGAGGTGCTCGCGGGAGACCGGCACCGTGTAGCCGCATTGCCGGCAGGCCCAGCCCCGGCCGCGGCGCGACACAACCCTGCCGTCGTCGAGGGTGGCGCTGGTGTCCGGCCCGAGAAGGGGGATCCAGGCGGCGGGATCGCCGGCGGACAGCCCTGTCCCGAACCCGGCACGAGCCACCCGCTTGCAGCTGTCGCAGCGGTCCGGCGGTGGATTGACGAGCATTGCGGTGGTGTCCGGTCCTTCGATTATAGGGTGGGGCCGGAAATCGCCCGCCTGGAGCTGAGCAGCCGCTCCACGGCGGCGGCGGCGAGATCGGCCGCATGTGCCTGGGCGAGCGCGCGGCGCACCTCGGCGCCGTGGTCGTCGCCGGCGGCGTCCATGATCCGCGCCATCCGCTCGGCCTCGTCGCCCTCGGCGAGGGCCTCCGCCTCGGCGGCGGCGAGGCCCGCGGCGATGCCGTCGCGCGCCGGCACCGCCGCGAGCGCCGCGGCCAGGCTGCCCAGCGGTGGCGGGCGGTCGGAGCCGCCGGTGAGCGGAGGCGGCGCGGGGATGCCCGGCCACTGGCGGATGAACACCCCGCCGGCGGGCGGACCGAGGCAGACCAGCAGCGTCGGACCGGCGGCGTCGAGGCGGGCGGCGATGGCCGACACCGCCCCGCCGGTGGCCCGGCGGCGCAGCGCGGCGCGCAGCCGGTCGAGGCCCTCGTCCTGCGCCGGCGGCGACGGTGTCAGGGGATGGCGGCGGGCGCAGCCGCCGTCCAGCTCGAGGCGCAGCCCCCCGCCGGGGCCGGCCAGCCAGACCCGGTCGGGACCGTCGAGCGCCGCGGCGGCGGAGCCCAGCAGCTCCGCGGCCTCCTCCACCCCGGCGGCTCGGACGAGCACCGCGCCGGCCAGACCCGCCCTCGCCACCGGCCCGGCGGCGGCACAGGCGATGAGGAGGCCGCACCGGTTGACGCCGTGGTGCACCCCTGCGGCGGTGGCGCAGCCGGCGGCGTCGTGGCAGGGCTTGCCCGCCGCCAGCGCCGAGCTGCTCCACCAGCCCGCCGGCGACCCGCCGCCACCGCCGAAGAGTGCCAGGCCGCCGGTGCGCAGCACCGCGACGTGGGCGGGGCCGGCGTCCTCGGCGACGTGGCCGGCGAGCACCGCACCGCGGCCGTCCTCGAGGATGACCGCGTCTCCCGGATCCCCCACGGTCACCTCGGCTCGCCGGCCTCCACCCGACCGTAGCCGCCGCGGTGGAAGAGCAGCGGCGGGACGGCGCGGGCGACGTCGAGCTCGCGCACCCGACCGATGACGAGGTGATGGTCGCCCACCTCGAGCAGGCGCTCGGTGTCGCAGTCGACCCAGGCCACGACGCCGTCGATCACCGGCGAGCCGCTGCCCGCCGCGCGCCACGCGAGGGCGCGGAACTTCGCCGTCTCGCGGCTGGAGAAGAGCCGGCAGAGCTGGACCTGGTCGTATGCGAGCACGTTGACGCAGAAGGCCCCGGCCGCCTCGATGCTCGGCCAGCTGCGCGCCGCCCGGTCGAC
This sequence comes from Chloroflexota bacterium, assembly GCA_028287625.1. Lineage (GTDB taxonomy): Bacteria > Chloroflexota > Dormibacteria > Aeolococcales > Aeolococcaceae > CF-96. Next base: position 2,568 of record JAQBPH010000542.1, read on the forward strand.
GGTGAACGAGACCAGCGGCGGCTCGAGCGACACCGAGGTGAAGGAGCCCACGGTCAGCCCCGCGGGGAGGCCGTCGTGCAGCGCGGTGACCACCGCCACCCCGGTGGGCACGTGGCCCATGATGCGGCGGAAGTGGCCGTGGTCGGGGACCCGCGAGCCCTCCGCGGCGGCGTCGCCGGCGGGCTGCTGGGCTCGCGGGATCACCCGTTCACTCTAGCTCAGAAGGCGGCCAGCCCTGAAGGGGTGCCGAGCCCGCTGGGGCCGTCGTATCCGGCCCGTGCGCTGCACATCGGGTTGCCCAAGCAGAGCAGCCCGTTGCTCCCCGAGACCACGTCGTGCAACGCGCCGGCGTGACCGTAGAGCCACGCGCCCGGCGCCGCCTGCGCGGACGGGTTGCCGGCCAGCGCATAGAGGGCGGCGATGAACGGCGCACCGGCGCTGGTGCCTCCCGCCTGCAGCCAGCCCGCCGCCTGGTAGCTGTCGTACACGGCGATGCCTGTGCTGGGGTCGGCGACCACGGACACGTCGGCGGTGCTCCGCCGGCCGCAGCCGTTGCTCGGCTGCCAGGCCGGCTTGGGCTCGTAGGCGCTGCAGCCGCTGCCGCTTCCGCTCCAGGCGCTCTCCGCCCAGCCGCGCGGGCTGGTGTCGCGGGTGAGGGTGGTGCCGCCGACCGCGATCACGAACGGCGAGACCGACGGGAAGACGGTGCCGAAGCCGGAGTCGCCCGAGGCGGCGATGACGGCGATGCCCGGGTGGTTGAAGTACGCGTCCCAGGCGGTCTGCTGCGCCTGCTCGCGAACGCCCCAGCTGTTGCTGATGGCGACCACGCCGGGAACGCCCGCCGCGTAGTTCACCGCGGCGCCGAGCACGGGGATGTCCTGGGTGGCGGCCTCGACGAGGAGGATGTGGCAGTCGGAGCAGGCCGCCGAGACCATGTCCAGGTCGAGGGCGGTCTCCTTGGACCAGCCGGCGTCGGGCGCCGGGTAGCCGGTGCCGCCACGCGCATCGACCTTGCGGAAGCAGCCGTTGGCGGTGGTGCAGGGCGGCAGGCCCATGGCGGCGCGGTAGACGGCGAGGTCGACCTCGGCGTTGGGGTCGTCCATGGCGTCGACCACGGCGACGGTGCGGCCCGCGGAGCCGGTGCCGGCAATGCCGTAGGCGCTGCGCAGGTCGGCGGCGGTGAGCCCGTGCGGGACGCCGCCCGGCGCCGGCGCCGGAGCCGGGGCGGGGCTGCCGCCGAGCAGGGTGCCGAGCCCCAGGCTGCCGAGCAGCCCGCCGAGCAGGCCGCCGCCGGAGGCGTCGAGGAAGCGCGCCATGCAGCGCGCCTGGTCGTGGTGGAGCGCCTGCGGGCAGGCGGGGAGCCCCGCGCTCGCCGGCATCCTCGCCTCGGAGGCGGTGAGGGTCCCGCTGAGACCGAACACGATCAGTGCGGAGGCGCACACGCCCACCGCGACACGCCAACCCCTTCCTCTCACGGACACCCTCCCACTCGTCGAGCCCGCCGGCTGCATCGGCGGGCCGAAGCGAGCATACCCCCCAAACGCGCTCAACGTACAGGTCTTGCACTTTCCCAGGACGCACGCGACGGTCGTGGACGCCCAGCGCGGCATTGCAGTCGTGTCATCGCCGCTGGGATGCTGACACCGCGATGAAGGACGCGACCGGCCGCCGCCCGCTGCGTCTGGGCGCATGCCTGTCGCTGACCGGACCGTACGCGCGATTCGGCGGGCAGGCGGCCGCCGGGTTGGAGGGGTGGCGCCGCCTCGACGGCGGCGCCGAGGTGGTGGTGGAGGACGACGGCGGCGACGCCTCACGGCTGGCCGCGCTCCTGCCCGGGCTGGCCGCGCGCTGCGACCTGCTCCTCGGCCCCTACTCCACGCGACTGATGCGCCGGGCGGCGACGCTGATCGGCGAGGCCGGCGGGCTGCTCTGGAACCACGGCGGCGCCGGTGACGACGTCCAGGCCTCCGCCCCCGGCCACGTCGTCTCCGTGCTCGCGCCGGCGAGCCGGTACGCCCGGCCGTTCCTCGACAGCCTGGTCGAGCGAGGTGCCCGGGCGCCGCTGTGGCTGGTCGAGGGATCCGGCCGCTTCGGCCACCAGGTGTGCGCCGGCGCGGAGGCGGCGGCGCGCGCCCTCGGGCTGGAGACGGTGCGCGCCCGGCCCGACGGCGGCTCCGAGGACGAGTGGGACCTGCTCTGCGCCGGCTCCTTCGAGGAGGACGTCGCCGCGGTGACGGCGGCGCGGGCACTGCCCCGGCCACCCCGGACGGTGTGCGCGGTGGCGGCGGGGGTCCGGGAGTTCGGCGAGGCGGTCGCCGACCCCGACGGCATCCTCGGGGTGGCGCAGTGGTTCCCCGGGCGGGCCTCCACGCCCGGCATCGGCCCCGCCGAGCCGGACTTCCTCGCCGCCTACCGGCGGGTGACGGGCGCGCCTCCCGACTACCCGGCGGTGCAGGCGGCGGCGGCCGCGGCGCTGGCGGCACACTGCGCGCGCACCGC
>JAQBPH010000558.1:0-3774 GCA_028287625.1 Chloroflexota bacterium
CTCCAGCTCCTCGGTGCTCAGGAGTCGCGCCGCGTCATGCTCGCCGAGCGCGAGGTGCGCCAGCGCGGCGTCCGAGCGCCAGGGCAGGACGCCCGGGCTGAACGCGCGTATCCGTGTGGCGATCTCGCCGGCCGCCAGGAAGTCGCCGAGCGCATCGCGGAGGCGCTGCCGAGCGAGTCCGAGGTGACCGCGCACGTGACGCAGCACCGCCGCCTGGTGCGTGGTGCCCTGCAGTTCGGTCGCGAGGGGCTCGAGCGCGCGCTCCGCCTCGTCCACCTCGCCCCGCTCTAGGAGTGCGGCGGCGAGCGCGCCGGTCGCGAGCAGACGCCAGAGCGGGGGAGCCGACAGCTCGGGGCCCTCCAGCAGCGCGCGCGCGTCCGCCTCCGCGGCCACCAGATCGCCGCGCCGGAAGGAGAGCCACGCCCGGAGGCCCAATGCCCCGGGAAGGACCAGCCGGTTGGGTGCGGCTCGCGCCTCCGCCACCTCCTCGTCGAGGAGCGTCTGTACCACGTCGTAGCGCTCGGCCCAGAACAGCGCTCTCATGGCGATCGGGAACCACGGCCCCTCGCCTGCCTCGGGCAACGGCCGTGGGCCGGCGGCGACCGCCCGGCGCGCCAGCTCCGCCGCCCGATCGGCCGGCTCGTTGGCCGATGCCGATACGTAGGCCGCCGCCGCCAGAACCTGGCGCGGGGCGGACCGCTCGCCGGCAAGCACGACCAGGGCTCGGGCTCGGCCGGCCATCGACGGCGCGGTGGCGGCGTCGTACAGCCCGCACGCGACGGCCATGCTCTCGAGCATCACACCCGCTGCGGTATCGCGCCTGTCGAGGCGGGCGGCGACGCCATCGCAGGCCCTGGCCGCGTCGGCGAGCCGGTAGTGGAGGCCCAGAGCCGTGGCGAGCTGCAGGCCGGCGGCGGTTCGGGCCGTGTCATCCCCGGCCGCCTCCACGGCCGCCGTCAGGTGCTGCTCCCAACCCGGTTGCCCCGCGCTGTACTCGGCCGATCCGAGGTCGAGCAACAGACCGGCGTTGACCTCCTCCGGCGGCGGCTCCGCGAGTGCGCGGCGGAGATAGGCGACCGCGGAGTCCGGCGCGCCGCCTGCGGCGGCGGCTCGAGCGGCTCCCCGCAACTGCTCCACCACCCAGGCGTCACCCGCCGGAGCGGTCAGCAGCAGATGCTCGGCCACCCGAGCCTCGGCTCCATTGCGCTCCGCCAGCAGGCGCGACGCGCGTCCGTGCGCCTCGGCGCGGTCGGCCGCGGCGATCTCCCCGTAGATGCCGGCCCGCAGGATGGGGTGGGAGAATGCGAGCGGCCCCTCCTCCAGCACACCGGCGCGGACGAGAAGCTCGACCGCCTTCGCCGCCTCGCCGGGCGCGAGCCCGGCCAGACCCGCCGCCTCCGCGGGCTCGGCGCGCTCCAGGACCGACACGGCGCGAGCGAGGCGGGCCGCGTCGGGGCCCAGCCGCCGGAGTTGCAGCACCGCCCACCGACCCACCGTGGCGGTGGCGAGCCCCTGCACCCTCGACGCCGAGGCGGCGACCGGCGCGACCCCCTCCTCCGCCAGCGCGGCCACGAGCGTGTGGACCAGGAACGGCGTTCCGCCGGTCGCGTCCCGGCATGCCGACGCGAAGCCGGGCTCGGGCTCGGAGCCCAACCCCGCCGCGATCAGCCGGGCGACCCCGCAGGCGGAGAGCGGCGCCAGGGTGAGGACCTCGGTCTCCGAGTCCATGGTCAGCACGGCGAACAGCTCCCCCTCACGACCTGCTCCCGCCTCGGCGGGCCGCGCCGCCAGCACAACGGCGGCGCGCAGCTCATCCAGCCGGGGCAGCAGGAAGGCCAGGACGCGCAGCGATCCACAGTCCACCCACTGCGCGTCGTCCACCACCAGAGCCACCGGCCGCTCCGCCGCCAGATTCGCGAACAGCCAGTAGAGCCCGTGGAGCACCGCGAAGGACGGGTCCGGAGCGACCGGCGCGGGCTCGTCGATGGCGGCGAGGGTGCGTGGCAGACCCAGGAGCGCTGCCGCGACCCCGGGCGGCCCCTCCAGGAGCGAGGCACGCTCCTCGTCCGACGCCTCCGCCAGCAGCGGCTCCACCAGCTGCCGCACCACCCCGAAGGCGAACTCGCGCTCCAGCTCGCCGCCGCGCGCTCTCAGCACCCGGAAGCCCTCGCCCTCTGCCGCGTCGCGCGCGGCCGCGAGCATCACGGTCTTGCCCATACCGGCCGGCCCCTCGACGACGAACGCGCCGCCTCGCCCCTCCCGCGCCAGCCGCAGAAGCCGCCGGATCCGCTCGAGCTCACGGTCGCGCTCGAGCACCAGGCCCTCATGCGCCGCCACACCCGGCATTAAAGCCGACCCCAACGCCCTGGGGCCCGCTTGCACGTCACGCATACAGCTCTGTAATCACCTGCCGGCCATCCTCGGTTCGCCTCCACGCTACGAGGCGGCGGCGACGCCCTCAACGGGGACTCCCCCCAGTCGTCGCGACCGCGGCTGTGTGATCCCCACAAGAGGGCCCGCGCCCGACCGGCTCGGACAGTACCGGTTGGAAAGTCAGGGGGTCTCCCCGGGGGGGCGCCCCGGTGCGAATGCCCGGGATGGCTCAGCGACCATGTCATCGCCATCGTCGAGGGAATGGGGAGCGTACCCAGATGACCACCACCACTCCGACCGACCGCGAGCGGACCGTCGTCGACGAGGTCCCGAAAGGTCTGTTCATCGGCGGGCGCTGGCGCGAGTCGTCGTCCGGGGCGACCATCTCCGTCGAGGACCCCGCCACCGGCCAATCGCTCTGCGAGGTCGCCGACGGCACGCCCGAGGACGGTCTCGAGGCGCTGGCAGCGGCGGCGGCGGCGCAGACGGGCTGGGCGGCACATCCGCCCCGCGAGCGAGGCGAGATCCTGCGGCGGGCGTACGAGGCGCTGGTTCGACGCGTCGACGACCTCGCCCTGCTGATGACCCTGGAGATGGGCAAGGCAGTCAACGAGTCGAAGGCGGAGATCCTGTACGCCGCCGACTTCCTTCGCTGGTTCGGAGAGGAGGCGGTGCGCATCGATGGCCGGTTCACGGTGGCCCCGTCGGGGATGGGTCGCCTCCTGGTGATGCGCCAGCCGGTGGGCCCGTGCATCCTGGTGACACCGTGGAATTTCCCGATGGCGATGGGGACGCGCAAGCTCGGGCCCGCGATCGCCGCCGGCTGCACCATGGTGGTGAAGCCCGCCAAGCAGACGCCGCTCTCGATGCTCGCGCTGGCGCGCATCCTCGAGGAGGCGGGCCTGCCCGAGGGCGTGCTCAACCTGGTGACGACCTCGAGCGCGGGAAAGCTCATCTCGCCGCTGCTGCGCGACCCGCGCGCCCGCAAGCTGTCCTTCACCGGGTCGACCGAGGTCGGGCGTCACCTGATGGAGCAGGCCGCCCCCAACGTGATGCGCGTCTCCATGGAGCTCGGCGGCAACGCTCCCTTCCTGGTCTTCGAGGACGCCGATCTCGATGCGGCGGTCGAGGGTGCGATGGCGGCGAAGATGCGGAACATCGGCGAGGCCTGCACCGCGGCCAACCGCTTCCATGTGGCCGAGAGCGTGGCGGAGGAGTTCACGCGGCGCTTCGCCGAGCGCATGTCGGCACAGCGGGTGGGACGGGGGACCGAGCCGGACACGGACGTCGGTCCCCTCATCGACGAGGCGGGCCGTGGCAAGGTCGTCAGCCTCGTCGACGACGCCCTGGAGCGCGGGGCTCGGACGGTGGTCGGAGGCTCTTCCATGGCGGGACCCGGCT
>JAQBPH010000567.1:0-3024 GCA_028287625.1 Chloroflexota bacterium
TGGGGCTCGGAGGTGCCTATCACCGTCACCTGGCGCATGCGGGGACGGAGGAGGCCCGGCGGGTCGTCAACGCGGCGGTGTGGCTGCTGGCCGGTATCGGCTTCGCATCCTTCGCTCTGCACGCCGACCTCTCCCGCGGCACGGTCGCCGTCTCCCTTCCCCTGGCGACGGGGCAGACCCTCGCCGGACGCTGGAGCGCTCGCCGGGCGCTGAACGGCTCGCTGTCCCGGGGCGGGCCGATGCACCGTGCCGTGGTGGTCGGCGCCGAGGACGACGCGGCGAGGGTCGGCAGGCGCCTGCTCCGAAGCGGCCGCAGCGGCGTCGCCGTGGTGGGGACGTATGCACCGGTCCACCGCCCGCCCGGCGCGGCACCGGAGAGTGGCCGTGCTCTCGCCACCGTCACCGCGGACATCCTCGCCATCGCCCGCCATCTGGGCGCCGACACCGTCGTCGTCGCGGGCGGCGCGCTGGCGGACGGTGAGCTGCGACAGCTCTCCTGGGCCCTGGAGGGCAGCGGGACCCGGCTGCTGACAGCCCCGCTCACCGAGATCGTGGGTGGCCGTGTGATCACCCTGCGGGTCGACGGACTGTCGCTCCTCGAGATCAGGGAGCCGACCTTCACCGGGGCGCGGCGGCTCGTCAAGGCCGTTCTCGATCGCTCCATCGGGCTGCTCCTCGTGGTTCTGCTGGCTCCGCTCCTGGCGGCGATCGCAGGCGTGATCCGCCTGTCGGACGGCGGCCCCGCTCTGTTCCGCCAGGTGCGGCTGGGCCTGCACGGGGAGGAGTTCACCATCCACAAGTTCCGCACCATGCGTGTCGGCGCCGATTGCGAATACCGGCGGCTCGTGGAGGCCGGCGGCGGCGATGGAGTGCTCTTCAAGCTGACCTCGGATCCGCGGGTGACCCTGGTCGGACGCTTCCTGCGCCGCTCCTCACTCGACGAGCTGCCGCAGCTCTGGGACGTCCTGGCCGGATCGATGTCCCTGGTGGGCCCTCGGCCGCAGCGCGCCGAGGAGGTGGCCCGCTACCACCCCGACGCCCACCGGCGGCTGCTGGTCAAGCCCGGGATGACCGGCCTGTGGCAGGTGAGCGGCCGCTCACAGCTGAGCTGGGAGGAGGCGCTGCAGCTCGACCTGCACTACATCGAGAACTGGTCGTTGAGGCTCGACCTGGTGCTGTTGTGGCGGACCGTCGCCGTCGTTCTCGGCGCTCGAGGTGCCTACTGAGATGGGAAACGTTCGCCCCGGCCGCATGACCTCGCAGCGCGCTGCGGGCGCGATCGGCGGCGCCGCACCGCGTCGGATGGTGGCGCTCCTGCGCGCGTACGGGCTTCTCGTGATCGCCCTCGTCCTGGCCGGGGCCGTGGTCGGGTTCGTCGCCAACCGGAAGCTGGCGGCCACTCCCGCGTACCGCGCCACGGGCACGGTTCGGGTGCTCGGCCAGGTGGCCACCGGGATCACCGGCCTGCCGGTCACGGCTGGCGACGAGGTCAGCACCGACGCGGCCCTGATGACCGAGGCACCGCTTCTCGGCAGGGTGATCACCGACCTGCAGCTGCCGATGCGGCTGGAGGACCTGCAGCGCGAGGTCGCGGCGACGCCCGAGAGCAAGGGGGAGCTCGTCGACGTGACCGTCGTCGACGCGGTCCCGTCGCGCGCAGCGCTGATCGCCAACCGCCTGATGGAGGACTTCACCGCCCAGGTCTCCGACGAGGTCAAGGCCCGTGCGTACAAGAAGTCGACGGCGTACGAGATCGAGGGCGACCGGCTGGTGCAGGCCCTCCACGATGCTCAGGCGCGCCTGCTCGCAGCCCAGCAGGCGGGCAGGGACCTCACCGGGCCGAGCCGGGACGTGGAGACGACGACGAGCCTCCTGGCCCAGGAGCGGGCGCTCTACAGCGGTTTCCTGGTGGGCGTGGGGAACGCCGTCGACGACCTGGTCGTGGTGACGGCGCCGGCGAGCGTGCCGGCGCAGCCGCTCCCCAGGGCGACGGTCACCGATGTCCTGCTCGGTGTCCTCGGCGGTCTCGCCATCGCCCTCGGCGCCGTCCTCCTCCTCGAACGCGTCGATCCCCGGCTGCGTGATGCGGACGACGTCAGGGAGAGGCTGGGGCTGCCCACCGTCGGCGCCATCCCGGCCCTGCCTCGGCCGCGTTCCCCTGACCACGGCGAGCGGGGGGGCGCAGGGGCGACGCCGGCCGCCGCCGAGGCGTACGGACGGCTGCGCGCCAACCTGCTGGGCGGCCCGGGGTCGGCCTCCCCCACCAGCCTCGTGGTGACCTCCGCGTCCCCGGGCGAGGGGAGCTCGCTGATCGCCGCCAGGCTCGCCGAGGCGCTGGCGAGGGCGGGCCGGCGTGTGGTCCTGGTCGATGCCGACATGCGCGACCCTGCGCAGCACCACCACTTCGACAAGCCGCTCGAGCCCGGCCTCGCCGAGCATCTGGCCTGTCCGGATCGGGGGAGGCCCCCGGCCCTCGTGGCCCATCCCACGAGCACCGCCAACCTCACGGTGGTGACCGCCGGCCGCGCCCCCGACGACCCCGCGGGGCTGCTCGCCTCCCGCCGGCTCCGGACCCTGGTCGGGGCTCTCGAGCGCCGCCACGACGTCGTCGTCATCGACGCGCCGGCGGTCGCGCCGGTGCCGGATTCCCTCTCCCTCGCCGCCTGCGCCTCGGCCACGCTGCTGGTGGTCGTGGCGGACCGCACCGGGGTCTCGCCGGCGATGCGGGCGGTGGATGCGCTGCGCGGTGCCGGCGGCAGCGTGCTCGGCGTCATCCTCGACCGGGCGAGCGGGTCCGTCCTCACCGACGTGGCCGGCTCGGCGGTCGTCGACGGCGACGGCGAGCCGGCCGGCTGGGCCGCGAACCGCCCACCCCGTCCGGTGGCCGGACCCCTCGCGCCCTACGAGGCGGTCGGGCGCGACGGCACCAATGGAAGGCCGGATCCCGAGATGTCGCCGCCGCCGGCCGCCCGCCCATGAGCCTGCTCGCGGCGACCAGGGCGCCGGCGCCGGGGATCGCCGTTC
>JAQBPH010000578.1:0-4676 GCA_028287625.1 Chloroflexota bacterium
CGGACATGGGCTCGTGGATCGCCCGCGCGACTCGAGGAGGTCAAGCTTCCCGACTTCCCGCACCAGCAGTCCGGTGGCCGGCGACCGCATCCAACTACGTTGACCGTACCGGTTAGGCAACCTTGACCGGGCATTGAATCGGGTCTCCTGACCTTTCCGTGGGTCGCCTGAGCCAGTGAGGGAATGAACACGCCGCTCCGCCGCCTAGGATTTCCGGTTGCTGAGACTGGAACCCTGGGGAGGCTGGAACGGCGTGCGATCGGTAAAGGGTATGGGCTCGACTGCTCGGAGTCGAGCGGGTCGTGGTCGAGGGGGCGGGGCTCGAGGACGGCGGATTGGTCATCTCGGTGCGCCCTGGTCGGGGCGCGCGACCGACCGGTCTGGGCTGGGCCGGGGCGAGACGCCGCCACCCTGGGCCGCTTCTTCGAGCGCCTCGGCAAGGAGCGTTGCGCCGCCATCATCCTGGTGAGTGCGGACATGGGCTCGTGGATCGCCCGCGCGACTCGAGGAGGTCAAGCTTCCCGACTTCCCGCACCAGCGTCTCGAGACCAAGCTGACCGGGGTCCACCTTCAGCTCGGTGAGGAGCCTTGGACCACCGCCCTCCGGGCGGTGTTCTCGTCGTCGCCGGCATCCTCAGCGATGAGGTCCTCCAGGCGCGGCGCCGCCTCCTCCGGGAGCAGAGTAGCGGCGGTCAGCAGCGCTTACGACGTCGACCTTCGCGTCCCGCTCGGTTGGTTTGCGGCTGGGGACACGTTCCGTAACACTGGGCCCTCCAGGCCTCCAGCACGGTTCCCTCCGTTCAGGCGGGCGCAGGCACGCCCTCCGCCGCCGCCTTGATCCGCGCCAGCGTGGCCTCCATGCCCCGGCGGTTGTGGGCGGCGCGGTCACCCACCCCGGTGGCGAGCCTCCCCAGCGTCCGGATGACGCCACCGCGGGAGTCGGTCCAGGTCTCGCTGACCCGGCAGCCGCCGGGGATGGTGGTCACGGTGTAGCGCCACTCCGCGACCGGCAGCCCCACCGCGGCGACGCGGAAGGCGAAGCTCCGGTCCGGCTCGGCGGCGACCACCGTCGAGACCGTCGACCAGCGGCGCACGCCGATGCGGTTGTGACCGCGGAAGCGCGCCCCCACCGCGGCGCGGTCGGCGCCGCCCAGCCACTCGCACCGCACGCACTCGGGGCTCCACTCCCCCATCCGGCGCACGTCCGAGATCAGCGCGTAGACCGCGTCGGCGGCGGCGGCGACGTCGACGCTCACCTCCACCGGCGGCGGTCCCGGCTCCCGGTACACCCCGCCCATCGGCCACCCTCCGTCATCTCGCTGACTGTAGCGTGGCGACTGCGGGCGCAGCCCGGTCAGTGGGGCAGCTGGTCGCGCCAGACGTTGCCGAGGACCTTCACCGCACCCTCGAGACCCTCGCGGCAGCAGCGCTGCACCTCGGGACCGATCGGCGGGTACATCTCCAGGGTGCCGAGGTCCTCGACCAGCTCCCAGGCGACGCCGACGAGGCGGCCGTCCATGCCCGGCCGCAGCGAGCCGCCGCGGATGCTCCCGGCGAAGACGAGGTTGACGAGGTGGCGGCCGCGCGGCTCCACCGACTCGCAGAGGAGGAGCAGGCGGCCCACGTCGACGTCGTAGCCGGTCTCCTCGCGGAGCTCGCGCTCGGCGGCGGCGGACAGGGTCTCCCCCACCTCGACGCCGCCGCCGGGCAGCAGCCAGTAGCGGCGGCCGTTCTTCAGGTGCTGGACCAGCAGGACGCGATCGCCGTCCTGGATGCACACCGCGACGCGGATCCGGATCTCGCGCGCGGGCATCGGCAGATCATCCCACGCCCACCGCCAACCCCGTGGGCCCGCCCCATTGACTCCGAACGCGTGTTCGTGTACGCTCGCACCTCGAACAGGCGTTCGTCACCAGCACCCACCCGGCCTCGACCCAGACAGGACCCATGACCACCGTCCTCCACGACTTCGCCCCCGCCAATGCCCGTCGCCGCCGGCGCCGCATGCGCGCCATCGAGCGGCGCATCCTGCTCGCGCTCGCGGGGGCGCTGGTCCTCCTCGTGCTCCTCGGCAATGTCGCGTACGGCGGCAGCAGCGGTGGCACCCAGGTTGTCACCGTGGCCCCGGGCGACACCGTGTGGAGCATCGCCTCCGCCCATTACCCCGATGACGGCGACCTGCGCCAACGGGTCGACGACATCCTGTCCATCAACCACCTCAGTGGCGGGATGCTGGCGCCGGGTCAGGCGCTGACGATCCCGCCGCCATAGGCAGGGGAGGAAGCGCCCGGCGCTGACCCACGCGCGCGGCCGGACCCACCTCCCTCTTCCGCCCTCGCGCCGCGGCCCCTCCCCTGCTCTCCTGGGGAACCTCGCGCCCTCCGTGCGGCGTGCCTCCCGACCGCGCCGTGCACCGGAGCGCCGGGGAGCGGCCACCGCCGGCTGGGAGGTGACGGAGCGAGCTCCGGGCTCAGTGGCGGTCCGCGGCCGCGGGGCGGCGGGCCGGAGGCTCGTCCCTCAGCCGCGGGTCGTCGAGCAGGCGCAGCCATGCGGGTGCACCGGGACGCACCGGCAGAGGGGCGTCGCGGCCGTCGCCGCCACCGCTGTCGTCGTCGGCATCGCCGTCGGCTCCTCCGGGCTCGAGCATCCGCCAGAGCACCACGCTGAAGGCGGCGAAGAGGGCGAGCTTGCTGAGCAGGGCCATGCAGGCGCCGGCGAGCTGCTGATCGGTGAGCGGGTTGACGCCGAGGCTGCGGGCGGCGTCGCCGTAGTCGGTGTAGAAGGCGCGGTGGGCGAGGGCGAAGAGCAGCCCGGCGAAGGTCTGGGGGATCGTCGCCAGCAGGATGTAGCCGAGCTTGCCGAGCGAGCCCATGCACCACCGACCGCAGCCGCCGGGCTTGACGATCGGCCACCAGAAGGCGAGCGAGACGGCGAGCAGGCTGACCTGCTGGAGCGAGTAGAGCTCGGGGTGCCGCAGGCAGGCCTGGTAGAGGGGCCGCGCGTGCCAGCCGAAGAAGACCACGTTGACGAGCACGATGGCCAGCGCCGGGTGGGCCAGCCACTCCAGCCTTCTGCCCCAGCGCGACCCCATCCCCACGGAGGGGTCGATGCCGATGAGCAGCAGCGGTGGCACGAAGCCCATCACGAGCGTGACCTGGACGAGGTGGGCGGTCAGCAGGTAGTGGGCGGCGAGGGTCGCCAGCGGGGAGACGAAGGCGATGGCGAGGAGCACCAGGGCGAGCACCGCGCACCAGGGCCGCCAGCCGAGCACCGTCCCACGCCGCCGGCGCCCGGCGAGCAGGGCCGCGACCACGACGACCGCGACCAGGGCGAGTGCCCCCAGCAGCACCGGGCTGTAGGTGGGATCGGTCGGTGCGGGCCTGGCCATCGGTCTCCTCTGGACGCTCGCGTCCACTGGCAGGGGACTGCCCCCGGGCCGTCACGTCCCTCGACGAGGACGGCCGTCCCGTTGGGAACCGTAGCAGGCCGCGCCCCGCCAGACCAGCGGGCGCCGGTCGCCGATCGGGGCCGTCCCAGGAGGGGGCTCCGCACATCCGAGCTCCCTTCGGGCAGGATAGGCGACCGTGAACGGGCTGCTCCTGGGTGATCGCGGTCGCGGCTGGAGAGGGATGTGACCGCCGGCCGCGGCCGGCGGGAGCCGACCATCCCCTACCAGGTGTCACGGCGCACCACCCGTCCGGCCGAGCGGGTGCTCGCCGACATCGCCGGGCTCGACGTGTCCGGCGCCACCGTGGTCGCCCGCGGCAGCACCCACCTGGTGCTCGCACCCGGCCCGGCACCCCGGTACGGCGCAGGTGCGGCGGTCACCGCGGGCGTCGCCGTGACCCTGGCGGTGCTCATCGCCTCGGCCTCGTCGGTGGTGTTGATCGCGCTGCTCCCCGCCGCGCTGCTCCCGGGGCTTCCGCTGCTGCTCCGGCGGGACCCGCGCGTCGCGGTCGGCGCGGTCGAGAACGCGGACGACGGCACCACCGCGGTCACGGTGAGCGGCGACATGTGGAGCGCGCTCGCCGTCGCCCTGCACAGCTACCTGGCCGGGCTGCCCGCCCCCGCCGTCACCGGCGGGGGCGCGCCGCCCGCACCGCAGCCCCCGGCCCCGCCGGTCATCACCCCCGCCGGCACCGCACCCGCATCGGTACCGGACGCGGGAACGCCTGGCTAGCGGAGGACGCGCACCACCGCGACCACGACACCCTCGAGGTGCAGGTCGCGGACGTAGATGGGCTCGAGCGCGCTGTTCTCGGGCTGCAACCGGATGCGCCCCGCCTCGCGGAAGAAGCGCTTCACGGTGACCTCATGCTCGCCGGTCTGCTCGTTCTCGATGCGCGCCACGACGATCTGGCCGTTGTTGGCGTCGCGCTGGGGGCGCACCACCACCATGTCGCCATCGTGGATTCCCGCCTCGATCATGCTGTCGCCGCGGACGTGCAGCGCGAACGCGTCGTCGCCGCCGGCGATCTCCGGTCCGAGGACGATGTGGTCCTCGATGTTCTCCTCGGCGAGGATCGGGCCACCGGCGGCCACGCGGCCGACAAGCGGGACCGAGAAGCTGCGCATCGTGGCGGCCACCACCGGCTCCTCCCCCACCACCTCGACGGTGCGGGACTTGGTGGGGTCGCGACGGATGTGTCCCTTCTGCTCCAGTGCATTCAGGTGGT
>JAQBPH010000581.1:0-30547 GCA_028287625.1 Chloroflexota bacterium
TGCTCCAGCTCGAACGGCTGCTTCCGCAAGGTCGACCAGAGGGGCGGGACCCTCCTCCCAGTGCCGGATGCCGGGTGGGCCACCGAGGTGTCTCTCGACCTCGACATGGTCTCGGCGACCTGCCCGCTCTGCTCCATCGTCCTGGTCGAGGCCGCCAGCGACAGCCTCGACGACATCTACCGGGCGGTCGAGGAGGCGGTGACGCTCGGCGCGCGCGAGGTGAGCCTCAGCCTCGGCTCGGGGGAGTACTCGACCGAGGTGCAGGACGACCCGACCTTCAACCATCCCGGCGTGGCCATCGTCGCCTCCAGCGGGGACAACGGCTACGGCGTCCAGTATCCCGCCGCGTCCCCGTACGTCGTCGCGGTGGGTGGCACCAGCCTGGTCCGCGGCGGCAGCGCCCGCGGCTGGTCCGAGACCGCGTGGTCCGGCGCCGGGAGCGGCTGCAGCGCGTACGAGAGCAAGCCGTCCTGGCAGACCGACGCCGGATGCGGCGGGCGCACCGTCTCGGACGTGTCCGCCGTCGCCGACCCCAACACGGGCGTGGCCGTCTACGACAGCTACGCGGAGTCCGGCTGGCTCACCATGGGCGGCACGAGCGTGGCGGCGCCCGTGGTTGCGGGAAGCTACGCGCTCGGCGGCGGCCAGGGAGGGACGGGCGCATACGCCTTCTACCAGGGCGGCGCCGCCGTCAACGACATCACGAGCGGGAGCAACGGCAGCTGCTCGCCCGGGTACCTGTGCTCGGCGCAGCCCGGGTATGACGGACCGACGGGGGTGGGCAGCCTGGAGGGGGCGCCATCCGCAGCCCTCACCGCGACGACCCACAACTTCGTGGCCAGCCTCTACCACGACGTCCTCGGGCGCCCGACCCCGCCAGCGTCGAGCGAGCTCGACCACTGGGTCGCCTCGCTCGACGGAGGAGGCATGAGCCGGGCCCAGGTCGCCGCCTACTTCGTCCACTCCGACGAGGCCCACGGACACATCGTGGACGCCGACTATCAGCTCATGCTGCTGCGCGCGCCGGATGCCGCCGGCCGGGCCTACTGGACGTCTCAGCTCGGCCGAGGCGTTCCCAACGAGTCGATCATCGGCCTCTTCGGCGGCTCGCCGGAGTACTTCACCTCGTCGCAGAAGGGGAGGGGCGACAACCGTGACCTCATCCTCTCGCTGTACACGGACATCCTCCAGCGGACCCCGCCGCCGGCGCCCTCCGAGATGAGCTACTGGCTCGGATGGCTCGCCGCGGGCCATCCCAGCTCGGTCCTGGCCACGATGTTCGCCAACTCCCACGAGTATCACCTGCACGTCGTGGCGGGGTGGTACCAGGCCTACCTCGGCCGCCCGGCCGATCCCGGAGGCGCAGAGTACTGGGCCACCTACATCGACGCCGGCCACAACGATGACGCGGGCATCGTCAACCTGGTCGCGTCGGCCGAGTACTTCGCGAAGGGAGCCCCCCACTGAGCGTGCGTCGCCGAGTTTCCGACATCCGGCGTCCCTGGCCGCTACAGGCGGAACACCGCCGCCAGCTCCCGGCGGTTTCTCAGCTCGAGCTTCGAGTACACCCGCTGCAGGTGATTGTCCACGGTGCGGACGGACACCCCCAGCCGGGTTGCGATATCCCGACTGGGAAGGCCACTCGCCGCCAGCTGGGCGACCTCCTGCTCGCGGCTCGTGAGCGCCTCGGGGACGACGCCGGATGTCAGAGCCGGGGTGTGTGCGCCCTCGCACTGTGCCAGCATGGCCGCGGCGCGGGCATGAGCGGCCCGTGCCAGGGCGAGCCGGCCGCTCTGATGGTGAGCGCGGGCGGCGTCCGCCGCCACCTCCGCGGCACAGAGCACGGAGCCCGCCGACTCGAAGCGAGCGGCGACGCCGTCCAGCGCGTCACCGTCACCGCGGGTGAGGGCGGTCGCATGAGCGGCCATGGCGGGAACGAGGATGCCGTCCATCCGACCCTCGAGCACGGCGAGACGCCGGGCCGCCGCGCACGGCTCGCCGAGGCGTACCACGGTGTGCAGCGCCAGCCCTTCCAGCGCGGTGAAGCCCTGGGTGGCGGCGAGGTCGGCCGCCTCGAGGGCCAGGTGGCAGCCGGCCTCCAGGTCCCGGCCGAGCGCGGTGACCCAGGCGCGGCAGATCGTCAACCACACCTGCTCGCTCGGCATCGCGTCCAGGGTTTCGGCGAGGGCCGCGTCGGCCTTCGCGAAGTCGCCCATCAGCGCCGCGGCCTGGGCCAGCGAGGCCAGGGAGGAGAGCAGGAGGCGCGACGGGTCGCCGTCCCGACAGAGGAGAACGGCCTCCTGCAACCAGTCCATCGCTGTCGCGGGACGTCCGCGTGCGAGCGCGCCGAGGCCGAGCTGGAAGGCGCACCGTCCCGTGGTGTGACCGGTTCGTGCCGCCAGTGACCGATGGTACCCCCCCTGTGCGAGAGCATCGGCGGTGTCGAGGCGTCCCGCAATCCAGAGCGCGGTCCAGCAGATGAGCCGCAGCTGACCCGCGTCGGGAAGCTGGATCTCCGGATGGTCGCGCAGTGCGGCCAGCCCCCTGTCCACGGCGGCCAGTGCGCAGGCGCAGCGGCCCATGAACGCAAGCGACGCCGCGCTGACGGTGTGCGCGAGGACGACCGACTGGCCTCCCGCCGAGGGACGCTCGAGGATCGCCGACGCCTGTGCCAGGGCGTCGCCCGCGCGACCCAGGCAGTAGAGGGAGACGGCTCGCATCGCCGCCAGCTCGTCACGTCGTCCGGTGTCGCCGACCACCTCCTCCGCCTGCCGGATCACCGCGTCGACCTCGGCTGGTCGCGCCATGCTCCAGAAGAGGTTGGTGGTGCGGAGGAGCGCCACCCTGACCACCTCGTCGTCCGTGCCCGGGACCAGCGAGGCGAGCGCCGCCTCGACCTCGTCCGCACGGTTTTGGTGCATCAGCGACTGGGCGAGCAGGCACCCGAGGGCGAATCCCCCTCCGGCCTCGACACCGGCACGGGCGAGCCGCTCTGCGAGCGGACAGTCACCCACCGCGAGCGCTCGCGCTGCGGCAGCCTCGAGCAGCTGGGGTGATGGCCGCTCACCGGCATCGAGCCTCCAGGCCGCGATGCGCAGCAGGTCGTCCTGCCGCCGGGCGCCGGTCGCCTGGAGCGCATCGGCGAGCCCCGTGAGAACCTCCGGCAGGTGCAGCGCCCCGGCCCGGGCACGCACCACCTCGGCGTACAGCGGGTGCGCGAGGCGGACGTAGGTGCGCCGTCCCTCGCGGCCGACCGCCAGCATCCCCGCCGCCTCCGTGTCCGCCACCGTGGCCGGATCCGCCAGGCTGCGCATCACCTCCGTTCCCACCGGCTCCCCGAGCGCGACCGCCTCGAGCAGGCGCGTCTGGCCGGCATCGAGCCCGCGGAGGCGCTCCTCGATGACCGCGAGGAGGGCTCCGCTGGGGGCCATCGGTCCGCGCCACCGCCAGATCCCCTCGCAGGAGGCGAGGACCCCCGCCGTGAGTCCGGAGTGGACCAGCTCGCGCAGGAACAGCACGTTTCCATCGGTGACGCGGGCGATCTCCTGCAGGCTGGCGCCGTCGATGTGGCCGCCGAGGACCTGCTCCACCAGCTCGCGGACCTCCGCGTAGGACAGGGGCTCGATCTCGATCCGGCGGCCGACGCCGTCCTTCCAGAGGGCGACGATGGGATCCGGGGAGGCCTCGCCGCTGCGCAGCGTCACCAGGATGAAGGCGGCCGCCGTCGCCGCGAGCTGGTGGACCAGCGCCGCCGACCCGTCGTCGAGCAGGTGCGCGTCATCGACGAGGACCGCCAGCCGGCCGCCCTCCGCGTGCTGGACCAGCGACTGTCGTGCCTGCCGCAGGACCTCCAATCGATCGGCGACCCTCCCCAGGGGCGGCGGCAGCAGCGGCGCCAGCGCACCGAACGGGATGCTGGCGGCGGCCCTCGTGGCCACGGCGTCCAGGGTGGTCCAGCCCCGCCCGCGGGCGGCGGCGAGCGCCTCGCAGGCCAGCCTGCTCTTCCCGACTCCGGTGGCGCCCGCAAGCACCACGCCCCGGAACGCGGTGCTCTCCATCGTGTCCGCGATGAGGTCGAGCTCCTCATGCCGACCGACGAGAGGCCATGCTGTGACCATGGAGCCGTCGATTGTACGAGAACCCGGTTCGCCGCCCCCCCTGGAACGTGGCGAACGGCTCGCGCGGCCCCGCGGGCGGTGCTTCCTGAGTAGGCGGGCCAGCTCTGCTGAGTAGCCGCTGTGGTCGCTGTGCGCGGGCGAGCCGCGACCTACTCACGACACACGGTCCCGCGACCGACAGACTTCGCTGACTCAGGAGATCGCTCGGGCGAACAGCGCTCCGCGGGGGCCGGGTTCGGATGGAGGATGGTGATGACGAATCCCGGGTTGGACGAGCGGACCATGGGCGAGCGGATCATGCGCTACCGCGTTCGCGCAGGCCTGTCGCGCGCGCAGCTCTCGGGGCTCATCGGCCGGTCGCCGAGCTGGGTGTACAAGGTGGAGCGGGGGGTCCTCCTGGCCGACCGTCTGTCGGACCTGGCCAATCTGGCCCGCATCCTGAAGGTGGAGCTCGCGGACCTCGTCGGCGAGCCGGTCCCCGTCGCTCTCTTCCAGCCCCTGCCTCCGCGTCCGGTCGGGACGGGGGTGGCACCCGCTCGGTCAGGACGGCGTTGCGGCCCGGCGCGCCGCCACCCCCACCTGCCGCTCTCCGTGGCGAGGAGCGTGCTGTCGCGCTCGTGCGGCCGTTGTCGTCCCATGTCATCCCTGCCCCGGTGTGCAACCTGCGTGGCGGCGCCCGCGCCGCGGCGTGCTGCGGACCGTGGGACCGGGCCTGTGGAATGTCGTACGAGATTACGAATCCGGCTGCTGTCGGAGGGGTAGTCTGACCCGGGACGGATACTCGGCGAGCGGCCCCGGCCTGTCTGATGGAGGAGGAGGAGGGGGGTCAGCTCCGGGGGCCGGCCGCTCCCGATCCTGGGGCGGCCCGGCCTCCGTCATCTCCTGAGCGACAGCGGTGCTCAGTCCTCCGGCGTGGCATGGCGCAGAAGAGCCTCCACGGGCGGGATCCAGTAGTACGCGCCGCTGGTCGCGGTGCTGAAGTACGTCAGGGCGTCACGCACTCCATCGTCGCTTCCCGCCATCCGGCGAAGCATTCCCGAAAGGCGGTTCTGGTCACGGCTGAATCCGACGAACACCGTGCCGTGCTCGGACACGGTGCCGAAGGGGGTGTTCCGGCGGAAGATCTTCTGCTCCTCGCCGTCGACGGCGAAGTCGGTGCGGGAGACGTGCGACCCGGGGCCCCGGACCGCCTCGTCCAGCTCGATGCTGTCCGGCTTGGTGCGGCCGATGACCCGCTCCTGCTCCTCGACGGGCAGGGCCTCCCACGAACCCGCGTCGTGGACCCAGCGCTGGAAGAGCAGGACGCTGCCGCCCGCTCCCGGCTGACCTGCGGGGACGAGGGCGATCGACGGCGCCTCGAGGAGGCTGGGATTGGCCGACCCGTCGATGAAGCCGGTGAGATCGCGGTCGTGCTGATAGGACCAGCCCGCGATCTCCTCGCGCAGGTCGAAGAGTGGCTGGAGGTGGTCGATCGCCCCGCGGGCCATGTCGAAGACGACGTCGTAGGACGCCCCCGCGATCCACACCCAGAGGTCGTGTTGCGTCGCGGGCATCGAGTAGCCGGCCGCCCCCGGAACCGGTTCCAGGAAGCCGGACACGCCGGCGGGCATCCCATCCGGATCGACGTGGGCCCAGAGCTCCGGACGGACCCCGACGACGAGGTTCACCCCCCCGACCGTGCTGCGAGGCTCCCGGAGATCCGCGATCAGTCGGGCGACCTCGCCGCGCTCCGTGGCCTCGGGCCCGCGAAGGTCGAGCTCGAGGTACTCGTGCGCAGCCGTGCCCAGCGCGAAGATGCCCGCCTGCGGGGTGCCCGCCGGGATGGGCGATCGATCTGCCAACCGGATGACCTCCTGTGTCCTGCCCGAGACCCCCCTCACAACCCTCTCGTCACCACCCCTTCCCCGGCCGCCGGGGGCCGCCTGGGCCATGATGGCCCCCCAGGATCGATCTCCGCAGGAGGGCGTCGCATGACCGCCGCCACACAGCCGTCCAAGCTCGTCATCTTCTTCATGGAGAACCACACCGCGGACAACCTCTGCAGCGACGTCGCCGGGTTCGACGGCGACACCTCGCTCGCCGAGGCGGCCGACGCGCATCCCGACCAGGCGCACGACCGCGCGACCTGGCTGAACCGCGCGAATCTCGCCGTGCGCGAGCGCTACAGCCGCGCCCAGCTTCCCCTGATGTACAGCCTGATGGACGAGTACACCGTCTGCGACCGCTACTTCTCGGACGTCGGCGCCAACTCCTTTCCCAACCACGCCTTCGCCATCGGCGCGGACGCTGGTGGCTCGACCAGCAACCCGCACCGCGGCACCGCCCCGTTCCTCACCCATCCCGGCGTGATGGTCAGCCTCGACCGTGCCGGCAGGACCTGGGCCAACTACGGTCATGGCTTCGCGTTCCAGTACTACACCGACCCCGCGATGCACGCCAACGTCCACCCCTACGCACAGCTCGCCACCGACGCCGCCAACGGCAGCCTGCCGGACGTCAGCTACGTCTACGGCCCGGCGGGACGCGACTTCCATCCCGGGCGCGGCAGCAGCATGGCCGCGTCCGAGCAGTGGCTCCACGGGCAGGTGCTCGCCGTCGCCCACGGCAAGCGCGCCGACGGCGGACCGCTCTGGGACGACGTGACCATGCTCATCACCTTCGACGACTGGGGCGGATGGGCCGACCACGTCGACGCCCCGGTGCTCGAGTCCGACGCCGACGGGCCGTACCGCATGGGCTCGCGGGTGCCGATGATCGTGGTCGGCCCGTACGCCAAGCCGCGCCACGTCTCGCACGTGCAGGCGTCGCACACCAGCATCGTCGCCTACCAGGAGCGGCTCTACGGCCTGCCGCCGACCAACCCGCGGACCCAGGCCGCGGAGGAGACGGCGCTGAGCGACACCTACGACCTCACCCAGACCCCGCTGTCCCCACCCTCGTCCGCCCCGGCCGGAGGCACCACCGGTCACCGCGGCGGGACCCACCGCACCGCCGCCCAGCCAGGCCGATGACACCGGCGTCGGCCCCGCTCCAGGCGGTGTCGATCACGGGGACGAAGGTGAGGTGCTCCTTGATCGCCGGGATTGCCCCCAGCCGGCGTACGCCCACCGCCGACCCCTTGTAGTAGGGGATCGTGGTGATGGGGTCAACGTACGGCGTGGTCAGCAGGTTCGCTGTCCCCCGGGGGTGCATCTCCAGCCAGGGCAGCGGCACCCGCTCCGTCTGGAAGGGCATGTCGACGTCGTTGTACATGGTCTGCCAGGAAACGTTGATGCGTCCGTTGGTGAAGAAGTACGGGTACTTGTCGATCTGCGCCTGGACCTCGGCGGGGTGGTCCGGCCATCGAGCGCCCTTGAAGGTCGCCTTTCCCGACTGCGTGCGGAAGGGGTTGCCTGCCCTCGAAGAGACGGACGGAGCCCTGCAGCCTGCCGCTCGCGAGACGCACCGGCGTCTGGATGCCGTCGTGTCCCAGCTTCCGCAGCAGCTCGGGCATCGCCTCCCCGGGCGGATCCTGGATCTGCTCGTAGAGCCGCAACCGCCGTTCGCCGTTGATCGAGGTGATCGGCGACTCACCCCACGCCGCAGCGGGAAGGACGACATGCGCCTTCTCCGCCGACCTGGTGAGGTAGAGGTCCTGGGCGATGACGAAGAGCCCGCCCTTGTCGAGGGCAGCGGCGATGGCTGCGACCTGGTCGCCGACCGACGCCGTGTGCACATGGTCCAGTGCCCCGCGGACGATGGCGGCGCGCTCGTCGAGGAGGTCGCGCATCCGCTGGGCGTTGAGGGTGGTGAGCGAAGGGTTGCAGCCCCCGACCAGAACACGCGCCCGTGGCCGCTGGCCAGCAGCGGATCGATGTAGATCGCCGGCCGCGGTCCCGCGTACTCGGGCCGAACGTAGCCCTCCTGGTGGCCACCCAGCCGGCTGCAGCCGGTTCCGGGCTTGCCGAGGTTGCCGGTCAGCAGTGCCAGGCCGACGATGCTGGTGATGTTCTGGTAGTTCTTGAGCCCCCAGATCATCCCCTTCTCGTAGTGGAGCAGGGTGCGGCGCCGGCTGCCATCGGACTTCGGCTCGGCGATCCACGAGGCCGCCTTCTCGATGTCAGCATGGGGTACGCCGGTGGTCTTCTCCGCCTCGGCGAGGACCTCCCCGAGGGGCCGGTCCATCTGGAGACTCTGGGAACGGTACTCGTCGACGTTCTCGGTGCGCGCGTCGATGAATGGCTGGTCCTGCCACCTGCGTTCCTGGACGACGCGACCGATCGCGTTGAGCAGCACGATGTCGGTACCCGGTCTGAGCCAGAGGTGGAGCACGTTGTGCCCGCCTGCGGCGGCGCGAGCTGTGGCCACGGTGGTGGTCATGCGAGGGTCGGCGAGGATCATCCGTCCCCTGGCGACCACCTCCCTGCCGAGCGCGGCGCGCTTGGCGTTCACGGTGTCCCCCCGCAGGTTGGGCACCATGTGGTGGAGGAAGTGGTTGGTCTGCGTCTCGTAGGGGTTGGCGCCCCAGATCACCAGCGTGTCGGCGACCACGGCGTCGACGTATGCGTTGTTGAGCTCGGGGACACCCATGTCCCGGCTGCCGTGCACCTCGGAGCTGTAGGCGGGACGGTTGTGGATGCTGCACATGATCGTCCTCACCCCGGTGAAGAAGAGCTTGCCCACCGCCCAGTTGTTCTCGAAGCCGCCGCCGCCGCCGCCGTGGTCGAAGAACTTCATGAACACCGAGTTCGGTCCGTCGGTGTCGATCGACTGCTTCAGCACCCGCGGCTGCCGTCGCGCTCCTGCACCACGGTGTGCTGTTCGGGGCTGATCCACGTGCCGGTCAGAGCGGGCTGACGCCGCGTGAAGTCGATCCCGAACGCGTTGTCGGCGGACCTGGGTCCGCCGTCCAACCCGTCGGCAGGCCACTTGTAGACGTCGTAGCTACAGCCCACGATGCAGTAGTGACAGACGGTGCGCAGGCGCTTCGCACCGGCGGGTGGAAGCGGAACCGAGCTGACGGGACGCTCTCGGCGGCTCGGACCTCCACGCTGCAGCCCATGTGGGTGCAGATGCGGCTGTACGCGACGATATCTCCGTCCGGGCCGACACCGTCCGGCACCCGGCGGCCGAGCTTGAGCAGCACGATCGGCGACTGCTCGTCGGGGGAGGTGGCGTGCGCCGCGGTCCCAACCCTGAGGTCGCCGAGCCTGGCCACTGCGGTGGCGGGAAAGGCGGTCGGCGGTAAGGACGGAGAGCTCTCGCGGCAGGTGGCGAGCCCCAGCCCGGCGGCACCCGCCGCACCGACCCCGGCCGCGGCGATGAAGCCACGACGGCTCAGCCGCCGTCCGTCCCGATCACGCTGAGCATCCACCATCGTGCGCACCCCCCTGGCAGGGTGACCCTGCCGGGGTCAGCCCGCCCATCCCCCCTCCACCACAGAACCCGACACCGGGGGCGGAATCACACCCTGCCGGCCACCTCGCGTGCGGCTTCCACGATGCGCTCCGCCTCGGGGTGGTGGCAGGCGGGAACCCGGAACCACCTCACCGTGTCGGCGGCCAGGTGCCAGCAGGATGTGGCCTGCGGTGAGTGCGGCTCCGCGTCCGGCGCGCGCACGGGGAGCCACTGGGGGTCGTACCCGGGGCAGGCCGGCATGGCCTCGAAGGGGTGGAGGCCGCGGGTGAAGAAGGGACAGCGCTGAACGTCGTGCGGAACGCCGATGTGTGGTCGCATGGCGACCTCCTCGAGCTCACGAGCGGCCGGTGACGACTGCCGATGCCGAAGCCTATCGCCTGCCGGGCCGATTGCCAATAGCCGCACCAGATCCTCTCCGGCATCGACGCGCGGGACGACAGAAGGATGCAGGTGCAGCAATGTAATCGAATGCGCATGCGCGCAGTCACCCCCTGGTCGGGTGGACGTCAACCCGCTGCTCGCCGAGCGCTGTGTGCAGGGGGGGCGCCGGTGATCGCACCATGGACGGCGTCCGCAGTGGACGGCGGGCGGTGAAAAGAGGTACGAGTCTCTGATGCGCATCAGGTCGCACCGACGGCGCGCGCTGACCGGCGCCGCCGTCATCGCCGCGGGCGTCGGGCTGGCCACGGCGATCGACGCCGAGCGGGGATCGCCGTCCTCCTTCGCGTCCACCGTCGCCTACCCCAACACGGGGGAGCGTGCGCTGCTCGCCACCCTCCCGGGCTTCGTCCACGGCTGTCACCGCTTCGTCCAGGGTCTCGCCGTCGCCGGCGTGTCCTGCCTGGTCGGCGCCGACCACCCGGGTGCGGTCGCGCTGAGCTACCAGCAGTTCGCCAACTTCGCCGACCTCGAGGCCCACTTCCAGCGCGTGCTCACGGTGCAGGCCCGGGGGGCCGGTGTGCCGCCGGGCCCCTGCGCGGTCAGCCCCGACTTCAGGGCCACATCCAGCTATCCCACCGCAGGCCAGTCGCAGCCGCGCTCCGACGCCTCGGGCCACCTCCTCTGCTTCTTAGACCTGGGAGTGCCGAGAATCGTCTGGACCAACGGAGGCCAGCTCATCCTCGCCCAGGCGGCCGGGGATGGGACCGGCGCCGGGGCACAGGCCAGCCTCCTCGACTTCTGGGTGAACGCAGGACCGGTGCCCGCCCCGGTGTCGCTCACCGCCCCGCCGGAACAGGTCGCGCGGCTCCTCTACGAGCGCTATCTCCGCCGCGAGCCCGAGAGCGACTCCGTGGTGGGGTTCTGGGCGGACCGCGTGCAGGAGAAGGGGTTGGCGACGGTGCGCAACGAGTTCGCCAGCAGCAGCGAGGCGCGCTTCCACTTCACCCTCCCCATCCTCGGAGGGTAGTCGCCGCCTTCGGCGGTGCCACACGCCGCCGCGGGGTCGGCGCGTCGCCAAGGGGGCGTGGCCGCAAGCCGTCGTGGAAGGTCGACACCTTCACGACCCCACGCCCCGCAGTTCGAGGAGAGGCCGGTCAGCGGGGCTGACCACTACGTCCGCCGGAAGGCCTGCGCCTCGAACGAGGAGAAGAGGTCCTCGACCACCTTGAGCCCACCCGGCTGGAGGTGGTCCGGCTGCATGACGTAGACCGCCCGCGCCGGTGGCTGACCGGGTCGCGAGTAGTCGAGCGGGGCGATCAGCCCCTTGGTGTCGACGCTGCTGAGCTTCTGGAACGCCTGCAGCAGTGCGGGGCGGGTCAGGGACCCGGCGACGCATGCCGCGTCGAGCACCTTGAACATGATCTCGCCCTGCCCGTACCCGTACATCGCCCCGCTGTTGTAGACCTCGCCGGGATGGGCGGCCTCGTACTCGACGCGGACCCTGGTCGGCATCGTCGCCGTGCTCGAGAAGGAGGCGTTGGATGCGACCACGTAGAACTTCTGCTCCAGGGCGGTGCGGCTGGCGGGCGCATCGAGCAGCGCGGGGAGGAAGGTCGGGTTGCTGCCGACGACGGTCATGTCGGCGTTGGTGGCGGAGACGAACGCCGCCGCGGACGCGAGCTGCGTCGGAGTGGTGGTCATGAGGACGTACCGCGCACCCGCGGCCTTCATCGCCTGCATCGGCCCGGACATGTCGGTCTGGCTGGTGAGGACCTTCCCCTCGACCAGTCCAAGGCCGTTGGCACCCGCCGCCTCCCGGCTGCCCGAGAGCGCGTTCTCCCCGTACTCGCCCTCGAGATAGATGTGGCCGAGCTTGTCGCCCGCCTTCATCCCCTTGTGCTTCATCAGCCAGTCCACCGCGTTGATCATCTCGAGGTCGTAGGTGGTGCCGCTCATGACCACGTAGGGATTGGAGAGCAGCAGCGACGACCAGGCCACCGGCTGGGTGAGCACGCCGTCGATGGCGATCTTGTTGAGCAGCGCCGCCGTCTCCGGCGATCCCAGGAGCTGCTGGAAGGCGAGCACCCTGTCCTTGATCTGGGCATAGAGACCGACCGCGTTCTGGACGTTGTACCCGTGGTCCTTGACCATGAGGTCGACCTTGCGGGCGCAGACGCCGCCGGCCTTGTTCTGGTCCTCCCAGAACAGCTCGGTGCCCTGCGAGATGGCCTTCCCGAGACCCTTGAAGGAACCGGTGAAGTCGGTCAGCAGGCCGAGCGTGATGGTGCTCGCCGTGACCCCCGGCCCCACCGGAAGGTTGGTGCTCGGGGCGAGCAGCGGCACCCGGCCCTCGCTCACCGCCTTCTCGCAGTCGAGGATCCCGCGCTGCGCCTCGGCGCGCATCAGTCCGTCCTGGGCGTCCGTCGGCGCGTAGAGGATGTCGGCCCTGCGATCGGCCATGCTGAGATCCATCGAATGATCGGCGGAGTGATCGACCCCCGTGCGCAGATAGTCGTAGAGTTCCTGGCTCTTCTGCAGGCACTGCGGGTAGCGGGACGAGAGACCCGCCTGCGACGACAGATCACCACCGCAACCCGCGACCGTGGCCGCGAACACCACGAGAACCAGAGCGCTCGACAACCTCATCCGGTCGGACCTCCCTTTCATCTTCTTCATCGGTGAACCCCAGCGCATGCCTTCGTCTGGGCCGCGGCACCCTCGGCCGCCCGCGATGTGCCGCCCTGGAGAGGCTGCCAGGTCGCGCCGTCCCACGACCAGGTCTCTCCGGTGGCGGTCAGCAGCAGCGGTCGCCGGCTGGCCGGATCCGCGACCGCCATCCCCGCGCTCGCGGGCAACGACGGGCCCCGGGGCGACCAGGCGGCTCCGTCCCAGGTCCACGTCAGCCCGCAGGGCCCGCCCGACCCCGGTGGCGGGACGAAGAGCACGAGCTGCTGGCTGCTCTGGTCGTAGGCGAGGACGCCCCTGTCGGCCGCCGGGGGTGACGCCGCCGGATGCTCCTGCGCCCAGAGGGTTCCGGCCCACGACCAGGTGAGGCCCGCGCCGGCGCCGCAGCTGCGACCGGAGACCAGGACGAGAGCCCGGGTGGCGTCGTCGTAGGCCATCGGCGACGTGCACGCCGACGGTGCGACGTCGTCGTGGCGGCGCTGCCATGCCCTCTCCTTCCGGACCCAGGTGGTGCCGGGGGGCTCGGTGGTGTCGCCCTGGCTGCCGTAGAGGACCAGGGCGCCGGCGATCGGATCCCATGCCATCGCCGCGTTGGTCCGAGGTGTCGGTGCACCGGCGGCGGGGAGGAGCTGCCAGTCGCTGCCGTTCCACGTCCAGCTGTCACCCACGGGCTGGCCGCTGCTGCCGACACCGCCGAGCAGCAGGACTCCGCCGTCGTCCGGGTCCGAGGACATCGCGGCTGCGCGGCGGGCGGACGGGCTGTGCGCGGGATGCTGCTCCGTCCAGTGGCCGCCATCCCAGAGCCAGGTGTCGCCCAGCAGCCCACCGTCGCCGTCACGTCCGCCGAAGAGCACCACCAGCTGGTGGACGTCGTCACCCGCGAGCGCCGCCTCGGAGCGCGCCGGTGGGGAGCCGGCGGTGGCGGGCGTCAGCTGCCGCCCGCCGTGGAGCTGCGGGAGCGTGAGGCCCACGCCCGCGCTGATCACCGCCACGGCGACCAGGAGGGGCACGACGAGACCGAGCCGGCCCGCGCTCCGCCCCTCCCTGCGCGGATGTCTCGCGGGAACCACGGTCCCGGTACCGCCGAGTGACGCCGGCGTGGGCACCGACGCGAGCAGGTGGGCGAACCACCGCTCGTCATCGTTCAGTTCGTCGGTCATCTGTGCTCGTGTGAGGGCGGTGCCGCGGGTGCATCACGCCACGTCACGCCCGCTGCTCCCCCGGCTCCAAGGCATACAGTATGCCGTCTTCGAGGTGCGATTTTGGGGGTGATCGGGTCGCACCTGGCGTCAACTCGCCGCGCTGTCAACCCGTTTGACACCAACGATCTCCATGACGTGCGATGGACAGCTGCTGTGTCAACCAGAACGACACCGTCACGGAGTTCGACCCCTGACTTCGATGTGGGCGGGATGATGCGTCGCGAGCCGGCCGATCGGAAGCGGCGACGGGTTCAGGTCGGGCTCCGACGCCGTGTACGCGCCGACGAGCCCGCCCTGGAACAGCAGGACGACGCCAGTCTCGGCGCCGCTCTCCACCATGACCGACCCGTCGAACCGCTCCTCGCCGAGGTACTGCAGCAGCTGGTGGAAGTCGACGAAGCGCCCGAGCAGCCCCGTGGCCAGCGGCGGGGCGATGACCAGCTGGGTGAGCGCCACCACCGCCTCGGGACTCAGCTCGACGATCATCAGGCGCCCGTCACCTGCGTCCATGCGCCGGCGCAGCTGTTGCAGGGCGTCACCGCCGAGAAGGGGCGTCTCGGGCCCGCACCACGCCTCGAGGATCCGCCCCTGCGCGAGCAGCAGGACACCGGTGAAGTCCCTCGTCTGGAGGCGCAGGTAGCCGGTGAGCCGGTCGCCCTCGAGGGTGCGCATCAGCCGGTCGAGATCGACGAGGTCGCTGCTCAGGCCCGCGCACAGCGGCGTTCCCGAGGGAAGCGGGTACAGCCTGCCCGGTGCGGCGGCGGCCACCGGTGACGCCACCGGTCCTGCCACCGGCGGTGTCACCGGCAGCGCCACTGGTGGCGTGACCGGCTGCACCACCGGTGGCCGCCAGCTGTCCGCCGGCCGGGGGGGCCGTGGCCGCCGGCGATCGGCCTCGGCGATCAGGTCTCCGGTGGACACGGTGATGGTCTCGTCGTGCGGCAGCGTGGCGCGAGGATCGAAGCGGAACTCGCCCTCGCCCCAGGAGAGCGCGGCGATCACCGCCTCCGCGCCCCGACCGGAGTCGCCGGCGGCGTGGAAGATGTGACCGAAGAGCAGGTGGAGCGAGCACCGCGCGTCGGGTGATGTCACCACCAGCGTGCCGGTCGCGCGCTGCGACTGCATGTCCTGGAGAAGCGACGCGAGGCTGTGGCGCGCGAGAGAGCCCTGCGTCTGCATCCCCGTGTCCTCCCTTTCACCGGCCGTGGTACGCCGGCACCGCGCGATGCACGGTAGCGCGTACGCGGCGGCGTCACAACCACGAGCGCGGTCGACAGCGGACTCCTGTGACCCCCCTGATTCCGCCGCTATGATCCGCCGCCGTCGGCGCCATCGGCGCCATACGGACGAGGAGGGAGCGAGAGGATGCGCATGCGGTGGGCCCTGATGGTCGCGGTGCTGATCGCCGCGTGCGTGTGCACGAGTCCATGGCAGGCGCGCGGGGAGGCGCGCGCTCGAGCCGACCTCGGCGTCGCATCGGTCCGGGTGTCGCTGACCCCCGATCGCGTCGCTGCGGATGGCAGGACGCGTTCAACGGTCGTCGCCACGGTCAGCCCGCCGGTTCCCGGGCTCACGGTGAGCTTCGGCAGCAGCGGAGACGCGTCGCTGGGCACCGCCACCGCGTCCACCGACGCGAGCGGGCG
This sequence comes from Chloroflexota bacterium, assembly GCA_028287625.1. Classification (GTDB taxonomy): domain Bacteria; phylum Chloroflexota; class Dormibacteria; order Aeolococcales; family Aeolococcaceae; genus CF-96. Next base: position 15,427 of record JAQBPH010000581.1, read on the forward strand.
TGCGACCGACGTGCTCACCGCGTCCAGCACCCCGGGGACGCAGACCATCACCGCGTCGACCCCGCTGGGATCGGGGAGCGCCACGCTGACGCAGTACCAGGTGCAGCCGGTGGAGCTGCTCGCGCCGTCGGTGGGGATCGACGTGCCCATCGTCGCCGTCGGCGTGACTCCGCAGGGTGCGATGGACGCCCCCCGGGGACCCGCCGGCGACCCGTCGTGGCACCAGGCCTTCTGGCTGCGGAGCACCTCGATTCCCGGGAGGCCGGGGACCGCCGCGCTCAGCGGCCATCTCGACGATCTCGACGGCCGTCCCGCGGCGTTCTGGACCCTCTCGCGACTGAGCCCGGGAACCGTGGTGGTGACCCGGCTCAGCAGCGGAGAGTCGATCCGCTACCGGGTGACGGATGTCCACGTGTACACGAACGACGAGGCCGGGTCACCGGCGGTGTCGGCGCGCTTCTACGGAGGTCCGGGCGACGGACGCAGCCGTGGACAGTCGCATCTCAGCCTGATGACGTGCACCGGAAGCTATCGCGGCAGCAGGGGTTTCGACCACCGCTTCGTCGCCTTTGCCGACCGGGTGGACCAATGAGCCAGGGGAGGAGGAAAGTCATGCGCGTATCCATGCTTCGGTGGGCGGCCGGGTTGTCAGCGTCGGTGCTGCTGCTGCTCGGGGGGGTGCCGGCGGTCTCGGCCGAGGTGACGCCCCCGGGCGCGCCGGATCCCGGGGCACCGCTCGTGCTGCCCGGCGTCGCCATCCACGACGTGCTGCCGGGTGTGATCGCCGGGCAGGACGTGGTGGTGACCCCGGCGCCCCCCGGGAGCTCCAGCGCCAGCGCCCTCCAGGTCAACGCGCTCAACTCCTGCATCGACTGCACCTCCGCGTCCGCGGGCGACGGCCAGGCGCGCTCGCGGGCGATCGCGTTGCGGCTGCTGGGCAACGACCTCTCCGGCGGGGAGATCCCCGGCGGTGACGGCACCAACGGGGGCGCGCTGCTGGCGATCCCGGTCAACCCTCTGCTCGCGCTGGCGATCGCCGACTGGAAGGTGTCCAACGCCACCGGCCCCACGTCGACGGCGCACTCGCGCGCCGCGCTGGCCGACCTCGCGCTCGGCCCCAACGGGCCGCAGGGCGGCGGGATCCTCACCGTGGCGGTGCTCGAGGCCACCAGTGACGCCAGCGGCGGCACCCTCGCCTCGTCGGGCAGCGGCGCCAACAACGGCGTCGACCTCAACCTCGAGAACGGTGCGCTGGTGCTGATCCTGCTCCACTCGGACGCCTCGAGCAACAACACCGGCGCCGCCTACCTGGTGGGCATCAACGGTCAGCAGATCGGCACCTCGCAGCAGACCGGCGGCATTCCCATCACGGTGCCCGGCGTGGTGGGCGTCGTGTTGCTGCAGGTGAACGCCTCCGGAGGCAACTCCAACTCGAAGGTGGGCACCGCCGGCGACCTGCTCGGCCAGCAGGGCCAGACCGCCGGGATTCTCACCGCGGACTCCGTCGGGGGCACCGGTGTGACCGCTCCCGCACCGCCCACGCTGCCGGCCACCGGGGGCGGCGCGCCCGGAAGCGGTGCGGCTCTCGGCGTGCCCAGCGCCGGCGTCGCCCTCGGCCTCTCGGGCCTGCTTCTGCTGGCGGGCGGCGCGGCGGTGCTCACGGCGACGCTGCGCCGGCGTCGCGTCTAGCGCGGCGCCACATCGGCGCCGGCTGGGGTCGCCCACCTCTGGGCGGCCTCCAGCCGGCGCCGGGAGGCCGCCGGCTTCGCGGCGTCACCCTCTCACCCGGAGGATGGAGATCCCGGACCAGGACGTCCTCAGCGTGGGCCAGGCGGCCGAGCTCTGCCGGCTGGGCCGCTCGACCATCCGCCGCGCCGTGCGCGAGGGCATGCTCGCCGGCTCGCGCACGTCGGGGGGTCACCTTCGCATCCGGCGCTCCGACTGCGTGGCCTTCGCCCGGTCGCTCGGACAGGTCGGCGCGGGCGCCGATCGTCCGCCTCCCCGCGAGCCGGGAGGAGTACACTAACCATCATAACAATCCTACCAACGAGGCAGGCTGGCGACGACCGAGGGACCCGATGTGCCGCACAAGATGATGGCCATGCAACGTGCCCACACGGCTGCGAGCGGCGGCAGTCGGCGCCCGGTCATGCTCGCCATCGCGGGCGACAGCGCCGCCGGGAAGACGACCCTCACCCGCGGGCTGGTGCAGTCGCTGGGTCCTGAGCGGGTCACCGCCGTCTGTGTCGACGACTACCATCGCTACGACCGCGAGGAGCGCAGGTCGCTCCCCCTCACGCCACTGCACCCCGAGTGCAACTACATGGCGATCATGGAGCAGCATCTCCAGCTGCTCGCCACCGGCCAGCCCATCCTCAAGCCGACGTACAGTCACGCCACCGGGACCTTCGGCCGCCCCGAGCTGATCGAACCGCGGGAGTTCATCATCATCGAGGGCCTGCTTCCGCTGCACACCCGGCTCGCTCGATCCTGCTTCGACGTCAGCGTGTACCTCGACCCACCCGAGGAGATCCGCCGCGAGTGGAAGATCCGGAGGGACTGCACCAGGCGTGGCTATGACCGTGAGCAGGTGCTCGCCGAGCTGGAGCGCCGTGAACCCGACTCCGCCGCGTTCATCCGCCCGCAACGCGCCCACGCCGACATCGTGGTCCGCTTCGAGCCCAGCGAGGGCGCGAGCAGCGACCATCCGCTCAGCGCCACGCTGCTGCTGCGGCCGACCATCAGCCACCCCGACCTCTCCGCCGTCCTCGGCGACGACGCCAGGAGGGCGGTGCACCTGAAGCTCGCCCGTGACCTCGATGGGAAGCCCGTCGATGCGCTGCACATCCACGGGCACGCTCCGGCGGAGCTGAGCCGGCGGGTTGAGGCCCACATCTGGAACGGCCTCGGCATTGCCGACGCATTTCCCGACTCGCTGGGCGTGCTGGAGCCCGGGGTGCGCAGCGAACCGCTTGCACTGGCCGAGCTGATCCTGCTCTACCACATGCTGCAGGCGGAGGCGTCCGCCGCCACCGTCGAGCGGCCGGATGGACGGGAGATGGCGTCCGAGCTCGCCCCTCTGTGATCGAAGCCCCGATTTCTTTCAACTTTGCAAGGCTCGTGAGCCGGCGATGTGGAGAATTACCCCTATACTTCATCTCGTGGTGCCATGGGGGAGTTGAGGAGTCACGCGGTGGCGCGTCGAGACGATGACCGGGCAACGGAGCGAGAGACCGCCTCACCCGCGCCGCGCGGCTCGGTGAAGGTCGTCCCGGCCGCCGGCCGGGGTCAGCGCTCGCAGGTGGCGGAGCCGATGACCGGCCGCCGCCAGCCAGCCGGTGCGGATGCACCCGCCTCCCCCCCCCGCGGCGACGGTCGTCGCAGGCCGGCGGCGCGGCCGTCCGCGAGCGGCGGGCGGGCCTCCCGGGCCTCCGACCACATCCGCGGGCCCCTCGCCGGCCCCATCCAGCTGGGCGACTTCACCGTGGACGGCGCACAGCTGATGATCAGGTGGAGGGGGCGGGCCAGCTGGTTCACGCCGGCCGAGTGGCGCCTGCTCTGCGTCCTCCTCCGCAACCCCGGCAGCGTCCTGACCCGCGAGGAGCTGGCGGAGCACGCCTGGGACGTGGTCGACCCCGACCGGCGCAGCACCGTCGACGTCTATGTCTCGCGAATCCGGCGAAAGCTCAATCCCGAGGGTGGACGCTCCGATGGGAGAGGGGCGCCGCAGCTCATTGAGACGGTCCGCCACCGTGGCTACCGGCTGGTCGCCGAGGCCGCGGGCGAGGTCTCCGACGAATCCAAGGGCAGCGCCGCCGGCTGACCGCCCGGCGTCAGCCCGCTGATCGAGGAGTCCGGGGCTTCTGCTCCGCGGGCCACGCTCCGGACGCGACCTCGCCCGAGAGATGGGTGGGGCTGGCGATCAGCGTGCGAAGGGCGGCGAGCTCCGCGGTGAGCGCTGCCGCCCGATCCTCGGCGGCGCGGAGCGACCTGGTCAGAGCGGCGATGCTCGCGGCGTCCTGGTCCGCCTGGGCGCCGAGTTGCGCGGCGCGGTCCTCGGCGACCTCGGCCGCCTCCTCCGCGGCCAGGCCCGCATGGCGCTCCTCGGCGGCCTGGCGCTCGGCGAGATGCTCGGCGGCGGTCGCCTCGATGCTCGCGACCCGGGCCGACACGGCGTCGACCTCCGCCTCGACGAGGGCGGAGTCGACGGCATGGGCGAGCTCCGCAAGGCGGGCGCTGAGGGCTCGCAGCTCCGTGACCAGGCCGGCGCCGCCGTCCTCGTGCACCACGGAGAGGGGCACGATGCCCGTCTTCGCACCCCCGCCGGCGCGGCCGCTCCGCCGCCGCCGGTCAGCGGATCGGCAGCTGTCCGAGCAGTAGCGGCGCGGCGGGCCACCATGGGCGGGCTGGGCAACGAGGTTCCCGCACCCCGGACTCGCGCAGACGGTGGGGGCGCCGGCAGCCCCACGGGGGGTGTCCATCCTCGCCATCATGGCAGGGAAACCGCCCCAGATGGTCACTCCGTCCCAGCGCAGTCCATTCCTGTCAGCGACGCCGCCACCAAATGGCGAAAGGGTCAGGCCGCCCGGGCATGTGACTGCCATCACCGGAAACCTGCTGCTTGCCAAGCGCCACCACCATTACTAGAATGTAATATTCAGGGGCGCCGAGATCTTGCGGGTCGTCGGGACCGCTGGGAGTGCATCACTCCCTGTGATGCGGCAATGGGAGGCGTCACATGCAGACAGCACCGGTCTCTCGGTCAGGGCCATGAAGGGACATCACACCCGCCGTCCGGGCCTCCGCTTCGGGACCTGTGCCCGCTGTGGTGAGCTCTTCGATCTCCACAAGGAGCCGACGGAGGCGCGGAGACGGTACTGCTCGATGACCTGCCTGACTGCCGCGCGGCGTGATCACGGCGCGCAGATCGAGTCCGTTCTGACCGTCGCTCCGGTCGAGGCGGCCCTGGCCCTGCCGCTTGTGGCAATCCAGGACGCGCACTGATGCGGGGACCGCAGATCGCAACTGCAGTCGGTGTGCAGGCCACCATGCTGGCGCGCTACCGCGGCATCGCCGATCGCCACCGCAGGCTGCGCGCTCCGCTGGTGGCCATCGACCGCATCATCAACGTGCTGGAGCTGCGCCACCTCGCGGGGAGGACGGTGATCGACGACCACGTGTGCCGGCAGCTCGAGGACCTGTCGGCGCTCGTCCCCCTCACCGCGGACGTCAGTGGGGCGTCGGACACGAGACTGCTCCACGCTGCCCTCCTCGACCTCCAGGAGCAGGTGCTCGAGGCGGTGCTTCCGTCCCGCCAGGTGTACACGGTGCTGGACGACCCCAAGTGACGCGGCGTCGATCGCCGTCCAGCGGCGCTCGCGGTCACGTCGCCCCGGCCACCAGGTCACCGTTCTCGAGTGGCAGCGCCAGCCGGTACCCAGACCCGCGCACGGTCTCGATCAGGGGTGGGTCGCCGTTGCCGGACTCGAGCTTGCGCCGCAGTCGCGACACGTAGACGGCCACCTGGCCGAACGGAGACTCGAAGCCGTCCGCTCCGACACCGGCGGCGAGCTGAGCCCGGGAGAGGGTCTCGCCCGGATGCTCGAGAAAGGTGCGCAGCAGCTGCCATTCGCCGGGAGTCAGCTGCTGCGGCCGGCCATGGTTCACCACCGTCCTCTTCCAGGGATCGATGAGCAGGGGTCCGAAGGCTCGGGCGCGGCCCTCCACGAAGACGGCGAAGGTGGGCGTGCCGGGGGCGACCGGCGACCCATTGGCGACCTGAGCCCTCCACTCCCGGAGCCGCCGGGTGTACTTGTCGGCCTGGGCGCCGATCACCACGTCATCGGCCTCCGCCTCGCCGCGGGCGTCCTTCGACATGCTGCCTCGCCGTCTCGCCGTGATCTCGAGCAGCTCGGCCTTGAAGGCGAGGAGCTCACTGTAGACGGCAATCCAGTGGGCGGCGTCCTCGGCGGTCGCGCCATGGGTATCCTCGCCGTCCAGCCGTCCGGACTGGTCGCTGATGCGCGCGGTCGCGTCGGCGAGCGCACGCACCCCCGCAGCGTCGTGGCTGTCCCCGTCCCGCGCGGCAGGCGCGACTCGCTGCTTCTTGTCGGGCCTGTGAACGGCCATCCGTGGTTTCCTCCACGCGGAGCGGACGCACGCTCGCGTGAACCCAGAGGAATCGGAAACCCGTGCGCCGAACGGCGCGCCCGTTCAGGGGTGCTGGTGGCGACCCGAATCACAGTATGCGCCGATCTGCGCGCCGCCGCGCGGAAGGCACGCGGGCGCGACGGTCCGGTTATCTTACAATTATGTCATTATTGGGCCCGCTCGACGGGCGGCGCGGGATCGTGAGGCGGGTGCACCGGAAGCCGGCGGGCGCTCAGTGGCCCAGGACGATGTCCGTGGTGGCGGCGAGGACCGCCCATGCCGAGACCAGGATGATCACCGCGGACGTGACCCGGCCGGTGCGCGCCGCCCGGCGCCGCCTGCGTCGCAGCGCCGTGCGCCGCACCACCAGGTTCGCGGGGAGGAGCCGGGCCTCCCCTCTCTCGTCAGAGCTGTCGGTCCGCCTCACCGGGAATGCGGGCGGAGGGGTAGAGGGGGAGGGGAAGAAGGAGGTGGACGACGCAATCTCGTGACGGAGGCAGGAAGGCCCGGCAAGGTGTGGGGCACGCGGAGGTGGCGGTGTGTCACCGGGGTGGCGCGGTGACGGGGCCGCGAGCGCTGGGCTGCGGGGACAACCCTCGGTGGGACGGCTCGCGCCGGCGCGGTCACGGCGACCGCTCCGCTTCTCCGATGCAATTGTTGATCCTCCACCGAGGTCGATCTGACCGGACCCATAGAATAACAGAAATGTAATTTTTAGGCTCAGGTGCCGGGCCGGCGCCGCGTGCTCCCCGGACGGCGTTGAGGGATCGTTCAGCGTTTGTTGGGTAGCCTCGCTCCGTGAGCGCGGAGCAGCTTCGGCGGTACATCGGCTGCCGGGTCGTCGACGAGCGGGGACACCCGCTGGGCCGGGTCGTCGGCATCACCCATCACGGGGACGGCAGCGCGAGCGCGCTGGTGTCGGGTGGCCCGTGGCCGTGGAGTGGCGGCCTGCACGTCCGCCTCGACGGCGCGCCGCCCGCCGGCGACCTCGTCCAGCTGCGCCAGGCGGTGGACCTGCGGCCGGCCGTGTCCGGCGACTGCTGAGAGAGGAGGGATCGGCGTGCCCCTGGACCTGCTGGCACTGCTCATCATCGGCGTGCTCGCCGTGATGAGCTTCGCCTACGTCGCCGCGCTGACGAGGCTCTGAGATGCTGACCGGATACATCGTCAGCGGGCTGATCGCGCTCGCCGCCACGATCTACCTGCTCGTCGCCCTGATCCTCCCCGAGAGGTTCTGACATGGGCTACGAGATCGCCGGGTTCGTGGTCACCTTCCTCGTCGTGTTCGTCGTGGCCTGGTTCCTCGGCGGGTACATGTTCACCGTGTTCCGCGGCCGGCGGACCATCCTGAGCCCGGTCCTGCGACCGGTCGAGCGCGGCTGCTACCGGCTCATGGGGGTCGACGAGGACCGCGAGCAGTCGTGGATCGGATACCTGGTGGCCATGCTGCTGGTGACCGTCATCAGCGTGCTCTTCACCTACGTCCTGCTGCGCGTCCAGGACCGGCTGCCCTTCCAGGCGCAGCTCAACCCCAACCACCTGCCCGCGGTGCCCGCCGACCTCTCGCTGAACACCGCGATCAGCTTCAGCACCAACACCAACTGGCAGAACTACGCCGGCGAGCAGAGCATGACCTACCTGTCGCAGATGCTCGCCCTGGCCTTCCACCAGTTCCTCTCGGCGGCCACCGGGATCGCGCTCGCCATCGCCCTGGTGCGCGGGCTGGTGCGGCGCAGCGGCAGGACGATCGGCAACTTCTACGTCGACATCACCCGGGCCACGCTGTACCTCCTCCTGCCCCTCGCGGTGGTCGCAACCCTCGTCCTCGTCTCCCAGGGGGCGATCCAGAACCTCAACGCCTCTGCGACGGTGCACACGCTGGAGGGCGGCATCCAGACCATCGCCCAGGGCCCGGTGGCCTCGATGGAGGCGATCAAGGACCTGGGCACCAACGGCGGTGGGTTCTTCAACGCCAACTCGGCGCACCCCTACGAGAATCCCAAAGACCTCACCAACGCCTTCCAGATCCTGCTGGTGCTCTGCATCCCATTCGGCCTGGCATTCACCTTCGGGCGCTACGCCAGGAACGTCAGGCAGGGCATCGCGATCTTCGCCGCCATGGCGATCGTCCTCGTCAGCGGCGCCACCTTCGCCGCCTACCAGGAGCAGTCGGGCAACCCCGCCCTGGCGCGGGCGGGTGCGACCTGGACCTCCACCGCGCAGCAGTCGGGCGGCAACATGGAGGGGAAGTCGGTCCGCTTCGGCGCCATCCAGTCCGCCCAGTACGGGGCGGCCACGACCGGCACCAGCACCGGCTCGGTCGACTCCGCGCACGACAGCTGGACCCCGCTCGGCGGCATGGTGCCGATGCTGCTCATCCAGCTCGGCGAGATCACCCCGGGCGGCGTCGGCTCCGGCCTCTACGGCATGCTGGTCTTCGCCATCCTCGCCGTGTTCATCGCCGGGCTGATGGTGGGACGGACGCCCGAGTACCTGGGCAAGAAGATCGAGTCGCGCGAGGTCAAGCTCGCCGCCCTCGGCATCCTCGCCCTGCCCGCCTCCATCCTCGGCTTCACCGCGGTCTCGGTGCTCGCCTCACGGGGGAAGGCGGGGCCGCTCAACCCCGGGCCGCACGGGTTCTCCGAGATCCTCTACGCCTTCAGCTCGACCACCGGCAACAACGGCAGCGCCTTCGCCGGGCTGAGCGGCAACACCCTGTACTACAACACGACGCTGTCGGCGGCGATGTGGATCGGGCGCTTCATCTTCCTGATCCCGCTGCTCGCCCTGGCCGGCTCGATGGTCAGGAAGAAGGTCGTGCCCGCGAGCGCGGGGACCTTCCCCACCGACACGCCGCTGTTCAGCGGGCTGCTCATCGGGGTGATCCTCATCGTCGGGGCGCTCACCTTCTTCCCGGCGCTGGCGCTGGGACCGATCCTCGAGCACCTGCAGCTGCATGCGGGCCAGCTGGCCCACTGAGAGAGGGATGGAGATCATGGCCGTGTCCGCAACCGAGACGGCGCCACGAGAGCCCCGCCGCCGGCCGAGGAGCAGCCTGTTCGACCCCGCCATCGTGGTGCCCGCGATCGGCGAGTCGTTCAAGAAGCTCGATCCGCGCTCCCAGGCGCGCAACCCGGTGATGTTCATCGTCGAGATCGGCGCGGTGATGACCACGTACGCGTTCGTCACCGGCATCTTCAACCGCCAGGAGGACGTCGGCTTCGTCGGCCAGGTGTGCCTCTGGCTGTGGTTCACGGTGCTCTTCGCCAACTTCGCCGAGGCGGTGGCCGAAGGCCGCGGCAAGGCCCAGGCGGCAACCCTGCGCCGCACCCGCAGCGACACCGTCGCCCGGCGGCTCTCGGGTGGCCGGGGCGGGAAGGAGGAGCCCGTCCCGGCGCCCGAGCTGCGCCGCGGCGACATCGTGGTCTGCGAGGTGGGGGACGTCATCCCCAGCGACGGCACCATCATCGAGGGCATCGCCTCGGTCGACGAGTCGGCGATCACCGGCGAGTCGGCCCCGGTCATCCGCGAGGCGGGCGGCGACCGCAGCTCGGTCACCGGCGGCACCCGGGTTCTCTCCGACCGGATCGTCATCGAGATCACCCAGAACCCCGGCGAGACCTTCATCGACCGCATCATCGGCCTGGTCGAGAGCGCCAGCCGGCAGAAGACGCCGAACGAGATCGCCCTCAACATCCTCCTCGCCGGCCTCACCATCATCTTCGTCTTCGCCGTGGTGACGCTCCAGCCCTTCGCGGTGTACGCGGGCACCTCGGTGACCGTCACCGTGCTGATCGCGCTGCTGGTCTGCCTCATCCCCACCACCATCGGCGCCCTGCTCTCGGCGATCGGCATCGCCGGCATCGACCGCCTGCTGCAGCGCAACGTGCTGGCGATGTCGGGCCGCGCCGTCGAGGCCGCCGGCGACGTCGACACCCTGCTCCTCGACAAGACCGGCACCATCACCCTGGGCAACCGACAGGCCTCGGAGTTCGTGCCCGCGCCGCGGGTGACGATGAGCCGGCTGGTGCGCGCCGCCACGCTGGCGAGCCTGCCCGACGAGACCCCCGAGGGGCGGTCCATCGTCGCCCTCGCGCGGCGCATCGGCGTCGAGGAGGAGGACGTCTCGGAGTGGACCTTCGTGGCCTTCTCGGCGCTGACCCGGATGAGCGGCGTCGACCGCAACGGCACCAGCATCCGCAAGGGCGCCGCCGACAGCGTCGCCGCCTGGTGCGCCACCGGCACCACCCCCAACGGCCACCTGCCCGACGCGGTGCGTGAGCAGGTCGAGACCATCGCCCGCTCCGGGGGCACCCCACTGGTGGTCGCCGAGGACCACAGGGTGCTGGGCACCATCCACCTCAAGGACATCGTCAAGCCGGGCATCAGCGAGCGCTTCGCGGAGATGCGGCGCATGGGGCTGCGCACGGTGATGATCACCGGCGACAATCCCCTGACCGCGGCGGCGATCGCCGCCGAGGCTGGCGTGGACGACTTCCTCGCCGAGGCCACCCCCGAGGACAAGCTCGCCCTCATCCGCAAGGAGCAGGCCGAGGGCAAGCTGGTGGCGATGACCGGCGACGGCACCAACGACGCTCCCGCCCTCGCCCAGGCCGACGTCGGCGTGGCCATGAACAGCGGCACCCAGGCGGCCAAGGAGGCGGGCAACCTGGTCGACCTCGACAGCAACCCCACCAAGCTCATCGAGATCGTGGAGACGGGGAAGCAGCTGCTCATGACCCGCGGCGCGCTGACCACCTTCAGCATCGCCAACGACGTGGCCAAGTACTTCGCCATCATCCCGGCGATGTTCGCCGCCGCCCTCCCCGCGCTCGGCGCGCTGAACATCATGCGGCTGCACAGCCCCAACAGCGCCATCCTCTCGGCGGTGATCTTCAACGCGCTGATCATCGTGGCCCTGATCCCGCTGGCGCTGAAGGGCATCAGGTACCGGCCCATCGGCGCCGCCGCGCTGCTCCGCCGCAATCTGCTGATCTACGGCGTCGGAGGGGTGATCATCCCCTTCATCGGCATCAAGGCCGTCGACGTCCTGATCACCGGCATCCACCTCGCCTGAGGACGCGACGATGAAGACCTCCCTCTCCGCCGAGGTGCTGCGGGCGCTCCGCGCCACCCTCGTCATCGCCGTCATCGGTGGGCTCGTCTACCCGCTGGTGATGACCGGTCTCGCCCAGGGCCTGTTCCACGACCAGGCCAACGGCGGCCTCATCACCGCCGGCACCAGGGTGGTCGGGGCGCGCCTCATCGGTCAGGACTTCACCAGCGACCGCTACTTCCACGGGCGCCCCTCGGCGACCGTCGACGAGAACGATCCCACCAAGCCCAAGCCCTACAACGCCGCCAACTCGGGCGGCGACAACCTGGCGCCGAGCAACCAGGCGCTGATCGACGCCGTCAGGCAGCGCGTCGAGGCGGTCCGCAAGGCCAATCCCACGCTCACCGGCGACGTCCCGATCGACCTGGTGACCACCGACTTCTCCGGCTTCGACCCGGACATCAGCCCGGCCGCGGCGCTGCTGCAGGTCGACCGGGTCGCGAAGGCCCGCGGGCTGGACGCCGCGAAGCTCCGGGCGCTGGTCGAGCAGCACGTCGACGGCCGCCCGCTCGCGATCCTCGGCGCGCCGCACGTCAACGTGCTCGCCCTCAACCTCGCGCTCGACGCCATGCCGAGCAGCTGACCGGGCACAGGATGGACGGACGCGGGCGGCTCCGCGTCTACCTCGGCGCCGCACCCGGGTCGGGCAAGACCTTCGCGATGCTGCGCGAGGGGCGCGAGCGGATGGCGCAGGGCGAGGACGTGGTCATCGGCTTCGTCGAGACGTACGGCCGTCCGCGGACCGTCCAGGCCGTCGGCCCCCTCGAGGTGGTCCCGCGGCTCCAGGTGACCTACCGTGGCACGCCGCTCGAGGAGATGGACGTCGACGCGGTGCTGGCCCGCCGGCCGCAGGTCGCCCTGGTCGACGAGCTCGCCCACACCAACGCCCCCGGAGTGCCCCACCCCAAGCGCTGGCAGGACGTCGAGCAGCTCCGCGACGCCGGCATCGACGTGGTCACCACGGTCAACGTGCAGCACATCGAGAGCGTCAAGGACCTGGTGGAGAGCATCACCGGGATCCCGGTGCGCGAGACCGTCCCCGACCAGGTGCTGGACGGCGCGGACGAGATCCAGTTCATCGACATCGCCCCCGACGCGCTGCGCAAGCGCATGCGCCACGGCAACATCTACCCGCTCGACAAGGTCGACACCGCCCTGCGCAACTTCTTCCGCACGGGCAACCTCGCCGCGCTGCGGGAGATCGCGCTGCGGCTGGTGGCCGGGGGGGCCGGCGCCGCCCGGGGCGCGGTGCGGCCGCCTCCCCAGGACGTCCTGGTGGTGATCTCCCGGCGGCCCAGCTCGGAGGCGCTGATCCGCCGCGGGGTGCGCATCGCGCGCCGCTTCGGCGGTCTCTGCTCGGTGCTCACCGTGGTGCGGTCCGACGCCGGCTCGGCGGCGTCGGAGCCGTGCCGGGCGCTCGCCGAGCAGGTGCACTGCACCTTTCTCGAGCGCCGCTCGGCCGACGTGCCCGGCACCGTCATCCAGACCGCCCGCGAGCTCGGTGTCCGGCACGTCGTGGTCGGCGAGTCGGCTGGCCGCGGGGTGCTCGGACGCTGGCGTGCGGGGCTCGTCGACCGCCTCATCGACCGGCTGCCCGAGACCGACATCCACGTGGTCGGCCGCGGCGGTGGAGGGGGCGCCAACGGGCGGGTCGAGAGCCGGCGCCCCACTCCCGACGAGCTCCTCCTGCAGGGCCGCACCCCGTCCCGCGACCGTGGCTCGCTGCGCGTCTACATCGGCTACGCCCGCGGGGTGGGCACCACCACCGCCATGCTCGAGGAGGGGCGGCGGCGCCGCCAGCGCGGCACCGACGTGGTGGTCGCCGCGGTCGACACCGCGGGGCGGGCGGAGTCGGAGACCGCGCTCGCCGGGCTCGAGCTGCTCGGCGGCGCCGCCGGGCCGGCGGCGCACGACCGCCTCGACCTGGAGGCGCTCCTCGTCCGCAACCCGGAGGTCGCGCTCGTCGACGACCTCGCCGGCCTCGACGTCGAGGGGGGGCCGCGCGCCGAGGCGGTGCCACGCATCCTCGACGCGGGGATCACGGTCATCGCCACCCTCCACCTCGCCGAGCTCCAGAGCATGGCGCAGGCGATGGGCTCGATCCTCGGCGACCTCCCCGCCGGCCCGCGCGTGTACGACGGCGTGCTCGCCCTCGCCGACGAGCTGGAGCTGGTCGACGTCACCCCCTCGATCCTCGACGAGCGGCTGCGCCGCGGCGACATCGTGCCCCCGGCGGAGGCGGCGCGCGCCCTGCAGGGCGAGTTCCGGCCCGAGGTTCTCACCACGCTGCGCGAGGCGACCTTCCGGCTGATCGCCGAGCATACCGACCGCCAGCTGATCGCCTACATGCACGAGCGCCGCATCGTCCGCCCCTGGGAGGCGCGCTCGCGGGTGATGGTGTGCGTGCCACCGCGGCCGGACATGGAGAGGCTGATCCGGCGCGCCGCGCGGCTGGCGGACAGCCTCGACGCGGAGATGCGGGTGATCACGGTGCGCACCCGCCGCCGCTCACTGCCCGAGAGGGAGCTGCTCGGCGAGTATGCCAGCCTCACCCACCAGCTCGGCGGCGAGTTCATCACCCTCTACGGGCGGTCCGTGGCGCCCGCGATCGCCGCCTACGCGCGGGAGACGCTGGCCACCGAGATCCTGCTCACCCGCGGCCGGGGCGACGGGCACTGGACCCGGAACACGGTGCACCAGCTCATCCGCATGCTCTCGGACGTCGACATCCACATCCTCGCCAAGGAGTACGAGGCGCAGGCGACGGCGGCGCAGCGCCTCAACTCACGGCCGGCGGCGCCGGAGCCACGAGTCGCTCAGTAGGGCTCGAAGGACAGGGTCCTGGGGATCCCGTAGATCCGCGCTCGTGAGGCCGCGATGGCCGGGCCCTGCCCGCCGGTGCCGGTGACGCCCTCGACCCGGTGCAGCCACCAGCCGCGCCGGCAGGCGGTCTCGCGGTAGGTCCCCAGGACCACCGATCGGAAGACCGCCTCCAGGAAGGAGAGCGCCGCCGGTCGCAGCGCCTCCTCCGTGGTCAGGTCGCACCGGCAGCCCTGCGAGCCGACTCCGATGTGGACGTCGACGTCGTCGAAGGCGACCTCGACGGGCGCCGCGCGCGGGTTCAGAGGCACGACCTCCAGGCGCACGACGGCGTAGGGCACCTAGGTGTACCGGGTGACCCGCACCTGGGCACGACCGGGGGCGAACTCGTCCAGGATCCGGCCGACGGCTCCGGTCAGCAGCTCCTCGAACCGCTCCTCCGGCGAGGGGCGGCCCGCGCGGGGCGGCTCACCGCGTTCTGAACGGCTCAGAACCCTCATGCGCCCACGCTAGCCGCACATGGCTCAATGGGGCCTCAACGATTCCCCGCTGCCGGAGGCGTTCAGCGGTCGTTGAGGACCGCCAGCAAGCGCTCACCTACCTGTCGCAGATGCTGGTGATCACCGCGCTGTCCTTCTCCAGCGCGGCGACCGGCATCGCGCTCGCGATCGCCTTCATCCGGGGCCTTGCGCGGCGCCGCGCGCGGACCCTCGGCAACTTCTACGTCGACGCCCTCCGCGCCACCCTCTACGTGCTGCTCCCGATCTGCGTGCTCGGCACCGCGGTGCTGCTCTCGCGGGGTGCAGTGCAGACACTCTCGGGTCCGGCCACCGCGCACACCCTGAGCGGCGTTCAGCAGGTGATCGCCCGCGGTCCGGTCGCCTCCCGCACCGGTGACGCCGGGACGAGAGCTCGGCGTCGCCCTCCGGATCACCCTGCTGTTCGCCCTGCTCACCGGGCTGGCCTACCCGCTGGCGATGACCGGGGTCGCCTCCGGCCTGTTCCACGGTGGGGCGGAGGGGGGCCTGGTCACCG
>JAQBPH010000583.1:0-7758 GCA_028287625.1 Chloroflexota bacterium
CCGCTCGGCCGCCTCCTCGGCGGCTCCGGGCCGGCCGAGCCGGTGCGGGTCGACCGGCTCCTCGAGGCCGGGGAGGAGATCGACCTCGCCGGGGGCATCACGGTGGTGGGCAGCTGGGGCCACGCCGCCGGCCACCTCTCCTTCCACCTCCACGGCCCCGACGCGCTCTGCCTCGGCGACGCCGCCTCGGTGGGCCGCGCCGGCCTGGGCCCGCCCCCGCTGCGGCCCTGCGCCGACCTGGTCGCCGCCGCGGTGAGCCTGCGACGCCTCGGCGCCATCGGCGCCCGGGTGCTCGCCCCCGGCCACGGCCGGTCCTCGGTGGACGGCCGGCTCCCCGCCGGCAGCCCCCGCTGACCGGCCATTCGGCGCCGTGTGGCTAGACTTGCGCCCGTGAGCCAGGATCAGGACGAGGCGATGCGGCGTATCCGCAACTTCTCGATCATCGCCCACATCGACCACGGAAAGTCGACGCTCGCCGACCGGCTGCTCGAGTTCACCGACACGGTCGCGATGCGGGACATGCAGGACCAGCTGCTCGACACCCTCGACCTCGAGCGCGAGCGGGGCATCACCATCAAGGCGCAGGCGGTGCGGCTGAAGTACACCGCCTCCGACGGTGAGACCTACGAGCTCAACCTCATCGACACCCCGGGCCATGTCGACTTCGCCTACGAGGTGTCGCGCTCGCTGGCGGCGTGCGACGGCGCCATCCTCGTCGTCGACGCCGCCCAGGGCATCGAGGCGCAGACCCTCGCGAACGTCTACCAGGCGCTGGAGAACGACCTCGCCATCGTCCCGGTGATCAACAAGATCGACCTGCCCGCCGCCGATCCGGAGCTGGTGCGCAAGGAGATCGAGGAGGTGATCGGCCTGCCCGGCGAGGACTGCATCCTCGCCAGCGCACGCGAGGGCATCGGCACCCGCGACATCCTCGAGGCGGTGGTGCAGCGGGTCCCGCCGCCCAGGGGCGATCCCGACGCTCCGCTGAAGGCGCTGATCTTCGACAGCAAGTACGACATCTACCGCGGCGTCGTGGTGTACGTGCGCATCGTCGACGGCTCGATCCGTCCGGGGATGCGGATGCGCATGATGCACAGCGGGCGCGACTTCGTCGTCGACGAGGTGGGCGTGTTCCGGCCGGTGATGACCCCAATCGGCGAGCTCGCGTCCGGCGAGGTGGGTTACGTCATCGCCTCCATCAAGAACGTCGGCGACAGCCGCGTCGGCGACACCGTCACCGACGCCGAGCGGCCCACCGCGGCGCCGCTGCCCGGCTACCGGCAGGCCACGCCGATGGTCTTCGCGGGCCTGTTCCCCATCGACAGCGAGGACGTCCAGGAGCTCAAGGAGGCGCTCGGCAAGCTCCAGCTCAACGACGCCTCGCTGGTGTGGGAGCCGGAGTCCTCGGCGGCGCTCGGATTCGGCTTCCGCTGTGGCTTCCTGGGGCTGCTCCACATGGAGATCGTCCAGGAGCGGCTGGAGCGCGAGTCGGGGCTCTCGCTGATCGCCACCGCGCCGACGGTCGAGTACCGGGTGCGGCTGCGCAACGGCGACGTCATCGCCGTCGACAACCCCGAGATGCTCCCCGACCCCACCCACATCGAGGCCATCGAGGAGCCGCGCACCAAGGCGACGGTGATGGTGCCGAAGGCGTATGTCGGCGCGATGATGGAGCTCTGCCAGGAGCGTCGCGGCGAGTTCCTCGACATGCAGTACCAGGCCGGTGACCGGGTGGTGCTCAGCTACGACCTCCCCCTCGGCGAGATCATCCACGACTTCTACGACCAGCTGAAGTCGCGGAGCAAGGGCTACGCCTCCCTCGACTACGAGATGAACGGCTTTCGCGCCGAGAAGCTGGTCAAGCTCGACGTGCTCGTGACCGGCCAGCCGGTCGACGCGCTGAGCATGATCGTCCACCGCGACAAGGCCCACGAGCAGGGCCGCAGGCTGGTGGAGCGGCTCAAGAAGCTGATCCCCCGCCAGCTCTTCGAGGTGCCCATCCAGGCGGCCATCGGCGGCAAGATCATCGCCCGCGAGACCGTCTCGGCGCAGCGCAAGGATGTCATCGCCAAGTGCTACGGCGGCGACATCACCCGCAAGCGCAAGCTGCTCGAGAAGCAGAAGGAGGGCAAGAAGCGGATGAAGCGGGTCGGCAACGTCGACATCCCGCAGGAGGCCTTCATGGCCGTCCTGCAGCTCGACGAGTAGCCCCGTGCCACGCGCCCAGAAGAAGCGAGCGGCACGGGCGGCCTCCGCCCCCGGAGCGGCGCCCCACCTGGCTCGCGCACCCCGCCCGGCGGCGGCCGCCGCCGCCCTACCGGCCGCCGCCGATCCCTCCGAGCCGCAGCCCTGGTCGGCGCGCTCGCTGCTCGTCCTCGCCGGGCTGGTCGCCGCCCTCCAGGTGCCCCTCGCCCTGCTCGACCTCGCCCGCGACGGGCACCGCTACGGCTTCCCGGTCTACCTGGTGGTGGCCCTCGCCCCGGTGTCGCTGCTGCAGCAGGCGCAGCTGCTCGCCGCCTACGTGATCGCGATGCCGGTGGCCAGGCGGCTGGCCCGGGAGAGCCGGCCGATGCGGGTCTTCGAGACCCTCTCGGTGGCGGCGGTCGTGCTCATCCTGCTCTCCAGCCTGTGGCAGCTCGCCCTCCACCTCGGCGGCGGCCGCGGGGTGGGGGAGGCCGGCCAGGTGCACGCCGGCGCCCTCGCCGGCGGCGCGCTGGCGGACGTCGTCGCCCTGGTGGCCGGAAGCCTGGTCTACCCCCACCTCTACCGCCGCCTCTGGATGCCGCGGCGGAGGCTGCGCCGGTGACCGCCGAGGTGCGATCCCTCTACCTCCACATCCCCTTCTGCGAGCGCAAGTGCGAGTACTGCGACTTCGCCTCGGTGGCCGGGCGGCGGGGCGAGGCCGCCTACGTCGAGGCGCTCCGCTCCGAGATCCGCCGCCTCGCCGTCGCACTTCCCGGCACCGTGCTCGACACCGTCTTCATCGGCGGCGGCACCCCCGGCCTGATCGAGCCGGCGCGGCTGGCGGCGGTGCTCGACGAGGTGCGCTCGGGATTCGACCTCGCCCCCGGCGCCGAGGTGACCATCGAGGCCAATCCCTCCAGCACCAGCGCCGAGCGCGCCGCGGCGTGGCGCGAGGCGGGCTGCAACCGGGTCTCGCTGGGGGTGCAGAGCCTGGAGCCGGACGTGCTCGCCTTCCTGGGCAGGGTGCACGGCCCCGAGCGTGCCCTCGCCGCGGTGGGCGAGGTGCGGGCGGGGGGCTTCGAGCGGCTCAGCTGCGACCTGATCTACGCCGTTCCGGGCCTCGACGACCGCCGCTGGCAGGCCACCGTCGAGCGCCTGCTCGAGCTCGACCCCGGCCACCTCTCCTGCTACGAGCTCACCGTCGAGGCGGGCACCCCGCTGCACCGCTCGGTGGCCCGCGGCGCGGTGCGGGTGGTCGACGCCGACACCGCGCTCCGCCAGCACTGGATCGCCGTGGACCTCGCCGCCGCCGCCGGCTACCGCCAGTACGAGGTCAGCAACCTGGCCCGCCCGGGGGCGGAGTGCCGTCACAACCTCGTCTACTGGGGCAACCGCCACTACCTCGCCGCCGGGTGCGGGGCCCACGGGCACCTGCCCCCGGAGGCGGCCCGGGCGCTCGGCCTGGTCGGCGACCCCGGCGACGCGGTCGCCGTCCGCTACTGGCACGTGCGCAGCCCCGACCGCTACACCGCCCTGGCCGGTGCCGGTCGCCTTCCCGTGGAGGGCACCGAGCTGGTGGGGGCCGCCGCCCACGAGGCAGAGCGGGTGATGGTCGGGCTCCGGCTCGCCGCGGGCGTGCGCCTGGCGGGTGAGGGCGCGCACCGGGAGGCGGCCGCCCTCGCCGCCCGCGGCCTGCTGGAGTGGGACGGCGGCACCGCCCGCGCCACCCGTCGCGGCCAGGAGGTGCTCAACGCCGTGGTGGAGCGGCTGGTCGAGGCCTGCTGACCGCACGGTCCGATGGCG
The DNA here is from genome assembly GCA_028287625.1 of Chloroflexota bacterium. Classification (GTDB taxonomy): domain Bacteria; phylum Chloroflexota; class Dormibacteria; order Aeolococcales; family Aeolococcaceae; genus CF-96. The sequence continues at coordinate 3,988 of JAQBPH010000583.1, forward strand.
TGCTCGGACGGCGCGATGCGGATCGGTCACGACTTTCTCGCGGCGGCGCCGGGCGACCTGGATCTCCCGCACGATACGACCAGCATGGATGCCTCCCCCGTTCACCGCCCTCCCCCCGCCGCGATCGTGTCCGCCCTGGTGCGCGCCGGCGTCTCCCTGAACACGGCCATGGCCATGGAGCGCTGGAAGGCCCAGGAGGTGCTCGACCTGCTCGGCGCCGCCGCCCCCTCGGTGCACGGCGCAGGAGACGAGGGCGCGGTCGGGCCGGCGTGATAGCATTGGCACTCGGCGCTGGTGAGTGCTAATCGGGGGGTGCGGGTGCCGTGTGCCCGACGCCCCTGGCAGTGGCGGCGGGGGGCGGCTCCCGGCTGAGGGACGACGACCGTGGACTTCGAGCTGACCCTCGATGCTCGTAAGCAGCAGATCCTCAAGGCGGTGGTCTCCGACTACACCGAGACGGGGGTGCCGGTGGGATCGGTGGCGCTCGCCATCAAGCACCTCGGCTCCTGGTCGTCGGCGACCATCCGCAACGAGCTCTCCACGCTGGTGGAGATCGGCTACCTGCTCCAGCCCCACGCCTCGGCGGGGCGCATCCCCTCCGATCGCGGCTACCGCTACTACGTCGACTTCCTGATGGAGGAGGAGCAGATCAGCGCCGCGGTGCGCCGCCAGGTCGACCCCGTCTTCCCCACCCGGCCGGCCGCCGTCGAGGAGCTCCTGGAGGCGGCTGCGATGGTGCTCGCCCTGGTCACCGACGCCGTGAGCATCGTCACCGGGCCGCGTGCCCTGGGGGCACGGCTCAAGCATCTCGACGTGGTCTCGCTCGACTCCGAGCACGCCCTGCTGATCGTCCTCCTCGACGGCAACCTTCTCCAGCAGCACGTGTTCCCGCTCACCGTCCAGACCGACCAGGAGACCCTGAGCCGGATCTCCGCGGAGCTCAACCGCACCCTGCGCGGCCTCGACCCCGACGCCATCGAGGCGCTGCCGCCGCTGCCCGGGGACGACGCCGTCACCGCCACGCTCCGCGCCGAGACCATCGCCCACGTGCTCCTGGTGATGCGCTCCGACGGCGCCGGCGATGACACCGTGGTCATCCACGACGGGGTGCGCAACCTGCTCCGCCAGCCCGAGTTCGGCGACGTGGTGCGGCTGCGACAGGTGCTCGACATCGTCGAGGAGGAGCGCGCCCTCGGGCAGCTGCTCTCCTCGCTCGACCTCGGCAAGGCGGTGCAGGGGGTGCACGTGGTCATCGGCGCCGAGGCCGAGGTGGAGCAGCTCCGGGGCTGCAGCCTGGTTTTGACCACATACCGTGCGGGGGACGCTGCTCGTGGCACCATCGGGGTGCTGGGTCCCACCCGCATGCGCTACTCGCAGGTCTCACCGCGGGTCAGGTATGTCTCGCAGCGGGTGGGCCAGGCCCTCGAGCGGTTGCTCGGCTGACCGACGCCCACGTGACAGGAACCGACATGGACATCACCCACGGAGCGGACGATCCCGCCCCCAGCACGGAGCAGCCCCAGCCCGAGGAGGCCGACGGCGCCGCCGCCGATCTGCAGGCCGACCCCGAGCTGGTCCGGGCAATGCTCGCCGAGCGGCAGAGCCAGTACGTCCGGCTCGCCGCCGACTTCGAGAACTTCCGGCGCCGCAAGGCGCAGGAGCTCAGCGACCGGGTCCGCTACGGCAGCGAGGACGCCGCCCGCGCCCTGCTCCCCGCGCTCGACACCCTGCGTCGCGCCGTCGACCACGCCCCCGAGGGCATCGACAAGGCCTTCCTGGAGGGCGTGCGCATGACCGTGCGGCAGTTCGAGGAGGCGCTCACCTCCCTGGGCGTCACCCCCATCGAGGCGATGGGCACCCGCTTCGACCCCTCGCTCCACGAGGCCGTCGCCGGGGTGGAGTCGCCGGAGGTCGAGCACGACACCGTGGTCGACGAGCTGCAGCGCGGCTACCGTCTCCACGACCGCGTGATCCGGCCGAGCATGGTCCGCGTGGCCCATCCCGCCGCGTCCCAGTCCTCGCGGTAGGCCATGGCCAAGCGCGACTACTACGAGGTGCTCGGGGTCGCCCGGGAGTGCACCGCCGACGACCTCAAGAAGGCGTACCGCCGCCTCGCCATGCAGTACCACCCCGACCGCAACCAGGGGGACAAGCAGGCCGAGGAGCGCTTCAAGGAGGTGGGGGAGGCCTACTCCTGCCTCAGCGACCCCCAGAAGCGGCAGCGCTACGACGCCTTCGGCCACGCCGGCGACGGCATGCCCGACATGGGCGGCTTCAGCTTCGACTCGGCCTTTGACCTCTTCGACATGTTCTTCGGCGCCGGCCGGCGCACCCGGGGGACGCGCGGCGGCCCCCAGCGCGGCTCCGACCTGCGCATGAACCTGGAGATCACCCTGCGCGAGGCGGTGTTCGGGGCGAACCGCACCGTCGAGGTGCCCCGCGCGGACACCTGCCCGGAGTGCTCGGGGTCGGGCGCCGAGCCCGGCACCTCGGCGGTGCAGTGCCCGCAGTGCAACGGCGCCGGCCAGGTGCGGCGCGCGGTGCAGTCGATCTTCGGCCAGGTGGTGAACGTCAGCGCCTGCCCCCGCTGCCAGGGCGAGGGCCGGATCGTCGAGAAGCCCTGCCGCGGCTGCCGCGGCCAGGGCCGGGTCGAGATCCGCAAGACCATCGAGGTGCAGATCCCCGCCGGCGTCGACGAGGACGTCCAGGTGCGCGTCGCCGGCGAGGGCGAGGCCGGCCCCCGGGGCGGCCCCACCGGCGACCTCTACCTCGCCTTCCGCATCGAGAACCATCCCCACTTCGTCCGCCGCGGCCAGGAGCTGGTCTACGAGCTCCCGGTCACCGTCGCCCAGGCGGTGCTCGGCGACCGCATCACCGTCCCCACCATCGACGGCGAGCACACCCTGGAGCTCCCCGCGGGAACCCAGGACGGGCGGGTGATCCGGATCAGCGGGATGGGCGTGCCCCACGTCCGCTCGGGACGCCGCGGCGACCAGCTCTGCGTGGTGCGGCTGGTCATCCCCACCCACCTCAGCGCCAAGGAGCGCAAGCTCTTCGAGCAGCTGGACGGACGCAACGGCCGGCCCGCGGAGGTGAGGAAGGGCTTCTTCGACCATCTCAAGGAGGCGCTGCGCGGATGAACCAGGACCGCATCTTCACCACCGTCGCCAGGGCGATGGGCGCCGCGCACACCGCCCTCTACCGCCGCACCGGCGGCCGCATCGGTGGACGCTTCCGGGGTGCGCCCTGCCTGCTGCTCACCGTCACCGGGCGCAAGTCGGGGCAGCCGCGCACCGCGCCGCTGATGTACGGCCGCGACGGCGAGGACTACATCATCATCGCCTCCAAGGGCGGCATGCCCAAGTCGCCGGTGTGGTGGCTCAACCTGCGCAGCAATCCGGCCGCCGAGGTCGAGGTCGGCGCGGAGCGCCTTCGCGTCACCGCCGAGCAGGTCGAGGGCGAGGAGCGCGAGCGGCTGTGGCGGCTGATGACCGGGATCTATCCCACCTACGACGCCTACCAGAAGAAGACGTCGCGGGTGATCCCGGTGGTGAGGCTCCGCCCCGCCGCCTGACCCGACCGCCGCTCAGCCGGGCGGCCAGGTCATCCGGCGTCCGGCGAGCAGGTGGAGATGGAGGTGGTGAACGGTCTGGCCGCCGTTGCGCCCCACGTTGGTCACCAGGCGGTAGCCGGTGTCGGCCTGCCCCGCGTCGTCGGCGATCGCCTGGGCGACGTGGAGCAGGCGCCCCCAGAGCTGGTCCTGCGCCGGGG
>JAQBPH010000585.1:0-5310 GCA_028287625.1 Chloroflexota bacterium
CGGTGACCACTCGGCGACCTGGACCAGCACCACCACCCGGCCGTGCCGCAGATCGACGGCCTCGACAAGCTCGGCCAGATGCGCGGCCGGGTCGGCGGCGAGCTGGAGGCTGAGCAGCGAGGCCGCGGCGTCGGGAGGAGGGCCGGGGACGAGCCAGCGACTCTCCGCCCTGTGGGAGATCACCGTCCCGCCGGGACCCACGGCCCGGGCCAGGCGCCGGTGGAGCAGCCCCCCATCGGCGGAGGCGTCGAGGATGCACTCCCCCAGCCGGGGTCGCAGCGCGTCGACCAGCCGCTCCGCCCAGGGGCGGAGCACCGTGGCGGCGCCGACCGGGCCCCAGCCCACCGGCTACATGGTGACCGCGATCGCGGCGCCGACGGCCGCGATCCGGGCGCCGTCGCGCAGGGCGCCGTCGAGGCCGCGCTTGCGCTCCACCCACTCGGCGGTGCGGTCGAGGAGCTGGGGGTGCTCGGGGATGAAGTGGGTGGAGAGCCTCCCGGCGACGAAGTCGGGCTCGTCCAGGAGGGCGAGGTGGAAGGGGATGGTGGTGGTGATGCCGCGGATCACGTACTCGCGCAGGGCCCGCCGCATCCGTGCCACCGCCGCCTCGCGGGTCGGCCCCCAGACGATCAGCTTGGCGATCATCGGGTCGTAGTGGGGTGAGACCGATGAGGCCACCACCAGCGAGCTGTCGACCCGCACCCCGGGCCCGCTGGGCTCGCGGTAGACCGTGACCCGGCCGGGGGTGGGCATGAAGTCGCGCAGGGGGTCCTCGGCGTTGACCCGGCACTCGATCGACCAGCCCCGGGGCACCAGCGCCTCCTGGCGCAGCGACAGCGTCTCGCCGGCGGCGATGCGCAGCTGCTCGACGACCAGGTCGACGCCCTGGACCTCCTCGGTGACCGGGTGCTCGACCTGGAGGCGGGTGTTCATCTCGAGGAAGAAGAACTCGCCCCGGCTGTAGATGAACTCCACGGTGCCGGCGTTCACGTAGCCGACGGCGCGGGCGGCGGTGACCGCGGCCTCGCCCATGCGGGCGCGCTGCTCGGGGTCGATGACCGGAGACGGCGACTCCTCGAGGACCTTCTGATGCCGTCGCTGGATGCTGCACTCGCGCTCGCCGAGATGGACGATGTTCCCGTGGGCGTCGGCGAGCACCTGGATCTCGATGTGCCGCGGCTCCTCGACGTAGCGCTCGAGGAAGACGGTGGAGTCGCCGAAGGCGCGCTCCGCGGTGCTCCTCGCCGCCTCCAGGCCGGCGCGCAGCCCGGCCTCGTCGCCGGCGACGCGCATGCCGATGCCGCCGCCGCCGGCGCTCGCCTTGATCAGCACCGGATAGCCGACGCGGTCCGCCGCCGCGATCGCCTCCTCGACGTCGCGCAGCGCCCCCGAGCCGGGCACCACCGGCACCCCGGCGGCCTCCATGCGCTGGCGGGCGGGCACCTTCTCGCCCATCGCGGCCATCGCCTCGGGCGGTGGTCCCACGAACGCGATGCCGGCCTCGGCGCAGGCGCGCGCGAACGCCTGGTTCTCGCTGAGGAAGCCGTAGCCGGGGTGGATGGCCTGGGCACCGGTGCGCTGCGCCGCCTCGATGATGCGATCGATGCGGAGATACGACTGCGAGGGCGCCGCGGGCCCGATCTCGACCGCCTCGTCGGCGAGCCGCGCGAAGGCGGCGCCGGCGTCGGCCTCGCTGTGCACCGCGACGCTGCGCACCCCCAGGTCGCGGCAGGCGCGGATCACCCGCAGCGCGATCTCCCCGCGGTTGGCGACGAGGACGGTGTCGAACATCAGCCCACGTAGAGGATGGGGTCGTGGGGCGAGACCACCATGCCCTCGGTGACGTAGACCTCGCGGACCACGCCGGCACGGGTGGCGGTGACGTCGTTCTGCATCTTCATGGCCTCGAGCACGGCGACCACGTCACCGAGGGCCACCTGGTCGCCGACGGAGACGGGCACGCGCAGGATCAGGCCCTGCATCGGCGCCATCACCGTCCCCTCGCGGATCACCGGGCGGCCCGACCCCGCGGCGGCGCCGTCGAGGGCCGCGCCCCCGCCCCCGCCCCCGCCGAAGGTGCCCGCCGGGGCGGTGACCCTCACCGTGTACTCCTCGCCGTCGACCTCGACGGTGAGCTCGCGCACCTCGACGGCCGGCTCCGGCGCGACCGCGGGCACGGCCTCGGCGAAGGGCTCCTCGGTGGCGGCCGCCGATGCCGCCGCGGCGGCATCGGGCTCGGGCTCGGGCTCGTCGCCGAGCAGCTCGGCCACCGCCTCGCCGCGCAGCAGCGCCGCCGTCTCCGCCGGGAAGAGGGCGTAGGCGACAAGGTCTGCGTCATCGCGGATGGGGATCTCGTCGCGCCGCGTCTCGTGGCGCAGCTGCGGCAGCTGGGGCTCGAGCAGGTCGGCGGGCCGGCAGGTGATCGGCTCCTCGCGGCCGTTGACCACACGCCGCACACCGGGGTCGACCGGCCCCGGTGGCTCGCCGTAGAGGCCGAGGCAGTAGTCCTTGACCTCCTGGCTGATGGTGGCGTAGCGCTCGCCGTCACAGACGTTGTAGACGGCCTGGGTGGCGACGATCTGGGCGATGGGGGTGATCAGCGGCGGGTGGCCGAGCTCGGCGCGCACCCGGGGGATCTCCAGCTGCACCTCGGCGAGCCGCCCCATGGCGTCGCGGTCGCGCAGCTCCGCATGGAGGTGGTCCACCGAGGCCGGTGGCAGCTGGGTGCGCAGCACGGAGGTGTCCAGCCGCCAGGCGGCGGGGTCGGCGAAGGCCCGGTAGAGGCCCATCGACTCCTCGAGCATCCCGGTGGCGGCGGCGACGGTGTCGAGGTCGCAGCGGGTCTCCTGGGCGGTCCCGACGAGCGCGTGGATCACCCCCTCGGTGGCCGGCAGCGAGGAGCCGCCGGCGAGCGGGGAGAGGGCGACGTCGAGGCTGGTGGCGCCCGCCTCGGCGGCGGCGAGGTAGGTGAGCCCCGCCTGACCGGTCAGCGCGGCGGAGTGGACGTTGACGGGGAGGCCGGTCGCGGCGATCAGCCCCCGCACCAGCGCCGTCGCCGTGCCCGCGCCGAGCAGGCCCGCGGGGTCGTAGATGCAGAGGGAGTCGTAGCCGAGGTCGCGGAGCCGCATCCCCAGGGCGATGAAGCGGTCGACGTCGTGGACCGGCGACTCGGTGTACACCAGCGCCCCCTCGGCGTGCCGCCGGGCGGCGTGCACCGCGGTGACGATGCGCTCGAGATTGCGGGCGTCGTTGAGCGAGTCGTAGCAGCGGAAGATGTCGATGCCGGCCTCGGCGCTGACCCGGACGAAGGCGTCGACGACGTCGTCGGCCATCTGCCGGTGGCCCACCAGCGCCTGGCCGCGCACCAGCGCCAGCAGGGGCGTGGACGGGGCCTCCTGCTTCAGCGCCCGCAGCCGCTCGAACGGATCCTCGCCGAGGAAGCGGAGGCAGGCCTCGAAGGTGGCGCCGCCGAAGACGTCCAGGCTGGCAAAGCCGCACCGATCGAGGAGCGCGGCGACAGGGATGAGGTGGCGCCGGCGAAGACGGCTGAGCAGAAGGCTCTGCTGACCATGACGGAGCGCCGTCTCCACCAGTTCGAGACTGGCCATGAGCGGCGTCATTGTAGAGAGGCGCAGACGCGCCCTGGGCGCGCCTCCGCGATCGTCAGCCTCCTGAAAGGTTCGACCGATACCGTGCTGAGCGGCGGACCGATTCGAGGAGACCCCCCTGAGCGCTGTTCACCTGCCCACCACGCCTCCGGCCAGGCGCCGTGAGACGCGCGCGCGCCTGCGCCCACCACGGGAACGGCGCGCCCACCGGCGCGAGGTGCTCGCGCTGCTCGGCGTCAACGCCGCCCTGATCGTGGGCATGTGGATCCGCCACGGCGGCCTGAGCACGCTGGGCAGCGCCTCCGCCGACCTGACCGCGGCGGGCGAGCTGACCGCCCTCCTGGGCACCTACGCCGCGCTCGTCCAGCTCCTGCTGATGTCGCGCAGCCCCGTCATCGAGCAGCTGGCCGGGCCCGACCGGCTCGCCCACTGGCACCGCTGGCTCGGCTTCTCCTGCACGGTTCTGATCTGCGGCCACGTGGTGCTCACCACCACCGGCTACGCCCTCGGTGACGGCAGCAGCGTCGCCGCCGAGGCCTGGACGCTGCTCACCACCTACCCCTGGATGCTGATGGCGGCGGCGGGCACCGTCTGCCTGCTCATGGTTGCGGTCACCTCGGTCCGGATCGCCCGCAGGCGGCTGCGCTACGAGACCTGGCATTTCGTCCATCTCTACGCCTACCTCGCCATCGCCCTCAGCCTCGGCCACCAGCTGGCGGTGGGCAACGACCTCTCCACCGACCCGGTGGCCCGGGTCTACTGGATCGCGCTCTACGCGGCGGTCGCCGGCTGCGTGCTCGCCTTCCGCGTCGGCCATCCGCTCCGCCTCGCGCTGCGTCACCGGCTGCGGATCGCCCAGGTGGTGCCCGAGGCCAGCGGGGTGGTGTCGATCTACGTCACCGGGCGCGATCTCGAGCAGCTGCGGGCGCGCGCCGGCCAGTTCTTCCGCTGGCGCTTCCTCGCCGGGGACGGTTGGTGGAAGGCGCACCCCTTCTCGCTGTCGGCGGCGCCGAACGCACGCTTCCTGCGGCTCACCGTCAAGGCGGTGGGCGACGGCAGTGGCGACGTCCAGCGCCTGGCGCCGGGGACACGGGTCATCGCGGAGGGGCCGTACGGGATCTTCACCGCGGAGCGGCGGCGCCGGCCCGGCGTGCTGCTCATCGCCGGCGGCGTGGGCATCACCCCGCTGCGCGCCCTGCTCGAGGAGCTCGGCGGCCGGGGCTCGGTCACCCTCCTCTACCGGGCGAGCAGCTGGGACGACGTCCTCTTCCGCGCCGAGATCGACGAGCTGATCCGCGCCCGCAGGGGAACCGTGCACTACCTCGTCGGCCGCAGGAGCACGGCGGAGCTGGCGGATGACCCACTCTCCGCGCGCTCGCTGCGGCGACTGGCCCCCGACGTGCGCGAGCGCGACGTCTTCCTCTGCGGTCCGCCGGGGCTGGTGAGCAGCGTGTGCGCATCGCTGCGCGAGCTGGGCGTGCCCGACGCGCAGATCCACCACGAGCGCTTCGCGCTGCTCTGAGCCAGGAGATCCGTCACCCGTGCCCGCACGCGCCGCCGCCGCGCTCCTCGCCACCATCGCCGCCATCGCTCTTCTGGCCAGCTTCAGGACCCCGGACGCCACGAGGACGCGCGTCGCCAGCCTGCCCGCCGCCCCGGCCGGCAGCCCCACGCCGGCTCCGCAGCCGGCCGCCGCTGGCGG
>JAQBPH010000601.1:0-11192 GCA_028287625.1 Chloroflexota bacterium
AGCTCCCGGTGCTGCTCGCATCGGCGCTGGGGCTGCCCTGCGTCAGCGTGGTCAGCGGCGTCAGCGTCGCCGGCGGCACCGCCACGGTGCGGCAGGAGTACTCGGGAGGCCTGATGGCCGAGCTCGACGTGACCCTGCCCGCGGTGATCGGGGTGCAGGCGGCCCGCCAGGCCCCCCGCTACGCGGCGGTGAGCAAGGTCCGCCAGCTGATGAAGCAGGTGACCCTCGAGGAGGTCGCCGCCGGGGCAGGCGGCGGCGGGGGCGGCGGGCTGCGCATCCGCCGGCTCTACCGCCCCGAGGCCGCAGGTCACGCCGAGATGATCGAGGGCAGCGCTGAGGAGCAGGCGCAGCGGATCTTCGACATCCTCGCCGAGCGCAAGCTCGTCCGGCGCTAGAGGGAGACCACACGATGGGTTCCACCGTCCTCGTCGTCGGCGAGCAGCTCGACGGCGTCCTCTCCGACACCACCTACGAGCTGGTCGCGCTCGCCCGCACGCTCGCCGGCGGCGGCAGCGTCGTCGCCGCCGGTGGCGGCGGGGGCTTCGAGAGCGCCGCCGGCTCGATCGCGGCCGACCGGGTCTGCGTGCTCGGCGGCGCGCAGATGGCCGACTACACGCCCGAGGCCTACGGCGCCGCCCTGGCGGCGCTGGCCACCGAGTGCGCCGCCGACCTGGTCCTCGCCGCCACCAGCGCGGTCGGGCTCGACACCGGCGCGGCGGTGGCCGCGGCGCTCGGCGTCCCGCTCGTCTCCTATGTGGTGGGTGCCACCCGCGAGGGCGGCGACCTGGTCACCACCAGCCAGCTCTACGGCGGCAAGCTGCTCGCCGAGGCCGAGGTCGCCGGTGGCCGGGCGGTGCTCACCGTCGTCCCCGGCTCGGTCTCGGGCGAGGCCGGGAAGGGCAGCGCGGGTGCGGTCGAGAGCGTCGCCGCGGCCGCGTCGCCGGGCCGGATGACCTTCAGGGGGATGATCCGCCCCGAGGCCGGCGGCGTCGACATCACCAAGCAGGAGATCCTCGTCTCGGTGGGCCGGGGCATCGAGTCCCAGGAGAACATCGAGCTCGTCGAGGAGCTGGCCGAGGCCCTGGGCGGCACCGTCTCGGCATCCCGCCCGATCATCGACAGCGGCTGGATGCCCAAGGTGCGGCAGGTGGGCAAGTCCGGGCTCACGGTGAAGCCGAAGCTCTACCTCGCGGTGGGCATCAGCGGCGCTCCCGAGCACCTCCAGGGGATGAAGGACGCCGAGTTCATCGTCGCCATCAACACCGACCCCAACGCGCCGATCTTCGACGTCGCCGACTACGGCGTCTGCGGCGACCTCTTCGAGGTGGTCCCGGCGCTCACCGAGTGCGCCAAGGCGAGCGCATAGGAGCCGGCGTGCTGGCGGTGCAGGACACCCACCGGGAGGTCTTCGAGAACTTCGCCTCCTGGATGGCCACGCTCTTCTACACCATGGCCGCGGTGGCGGTGGCGGTGTTCCTGCTCGGCGTCGCGGTGCGGGTGCGGAAGTTCCTGCAGGGCCACGGCCGGGTGAGCGTCGACCACCCCCTGCGGCGGCTGCGGAACGCGGCCACGGTGGTGGCGACCAACTCCACCGTCGGCCGCCGCGACCGGCTCACCCACCTCGCCCACCTGGGGATCATGTGGGGCTTCATCGCCCTGTTCCTCGGCACCGTCATCGTCACCATCGACTACGACTTCGCGCGCAACATCAACCCCTCGCTGCGCTTCTGGAACGGCGGCTTCTACCTCGCCTTCAAGGTGGTGCTCGACACCCTGGGCGCCGCCTTCCTGCTCGGCCTGGGGGCGATGATGGTGCGCCGCTGGGTGATCACCCCCTGGCGGCTGCGCTATGACCGCGTCGACCGCGCGCCGGGCGAGTACGACCGCACCCCCTACCGGCGCGGCGACGTGCTCTTCGCGTCGCTGCTCTTCGCCATCGGGGTCACCGGCTTCCTCCTCGAGTCCCTCCGGCTCGCCGCCGACCGGCCCGACTCCGCGCCGTTCTCGCCGCTGGGCTCGACGATCGCGCGCGGCCTCGACGCCATCACCACCTCCCACACGGTGTGGATCAACTGGCACACCGGGATGTGGTTCACCCACGCGGTGCTGGCGCTCGGCTTCATCGCCTACATCCCCTACAGCAAGGCGGTGCACATCCTCGCCGACCCGATCAACCTCTTCCTCCGCGACCCGCTGGCGGCGCAGCGCCTCCAGCCCCTGCCCGAGCCCGAACCGGTACCGGCCGGCGCCGCGGCGGCCCCGGGCAGCGTCGCCCTGGCCACGGTCGGGGTGCAGCGGGTGACCGACCTGAGCTGGAAGGACCTGCTCGCCCTCGACTCGTGCACCAGGTGCGGCCGCTGCCACGAGGTCTGCCCGGCCAGGCTGAGCGGCGCCCCGCTCTCGCCGCGCGACCTGATCCTCGACCTCCGCGAGTACGCCGACCGCGATCTCGGCGTCGACGGCCTCGCCGCCGCGCTGCTCGGCCGGGTGCCCTTCGCCGGGGTCACCGGCGGCAACGGCGACGGCGGCGACCACACGCTGCCCGGCAACCTGATCGGCGCCGACACGCTGTGGGCGTGCACCACCTGCCGGGCCTGCGTGGAGATCTGCCCGGTGGGCATCGAGCACGTGCCGATGATCGTCGACCTGCGCCGCGCCCTGGTCGACGCCGGCGAGGTCGACCCCAAGGTGCAGAAGGTCTTCCAGAACCTCGACCGCTACGGCAACTCCTTCGGCCAGCCCGAGCGCAACCGCGGCCGCTGGACCAGGGGGCTCGAGGTGAAGATCAAGGACGCGCGCAAGGAGCCGGTCGACGTGCTGTGGTTCGTCGGCGACTACGCCTCCTTCGATCCCCGCTGCCAGGAGGTGAGCCGCGCCCTCGCCCGGCTGCTCACCGCCGCCGGCGTCGACTTCGGCATCCTCTACGAGGGCGAGCACACCGCCGGCAACGACGTCCGGCGGGTGGGGGAGGAGGGGCTCTTCGAGGGGCTCGCCCAGCACAACGTCGAGACCCTGCAGGGATGCGAGTTCCGGGAGATCGTCACCACCGACCCGCACACCCTCAACACCCTGCGCAACGAGTACCCGGCGCTCGGCGGGAGCTGGCGGGTGCGGCACCACACCGAGCTGCTCGCCGACCTGGTCGACGCCGGCCGGATCCGGGTGGGCGGGGCGCTGCGCGACGCCGTGGCGACCTACCACGATCCCTGCTACCTGGGCCGGTACAACGGGGTCTACGACCCGCCCCGGCGGCTGATCAGCGCCACCGGGGCCCGCCTGGTCGAGATGGGCCGCTGCCGCGACAACAGCCTCTGCTGCGGCGCCGGCGGCGGCCGCATCTGGATGGACGAGCTCGGAACCGGCGAGCGGCCCAGCGACCAGCGCATCCGCGAGGCGATGGAGATCCCCGGGGTGACCCACTTCGTGGTGGCCTGCCCCAAGGACGTGAACATGTACGAGGCGGCGGTGCGCGCCACCGGCTTCAGCGACCGGCTCAAGGTGATCGAGGTCACCGAGATGCTCGCCGCAGCGATGTGCGATGGTCCGGAGCAGGGTGGCGGGGCCGGGCCCGCGCTCCAGCAGGCGACCACGGGAGGATCCGATGACGACGGCGAAAGGGTGTGACCTGCCCGAGGACCTCTACTACCTCGTGGAGAAGCACATCTGGCTGAGACCCGAGGGCGAGGAGGTGGTGATGGGCCTCACCGACGTCGCCCAGCACCTCGCCGGCAAGGTGATCGCGGTGACGATCAAGAAGCTGGGGCGCTCGCTGAGCAGGGGACAGAGCGCGGCCACGGTCGAGAGCAGCAAGTGGGTGGGACCGGTTCCCACGCCGGTGTCGGGCGAGATCATCGCCGTGAACTCCGACCTGGTGGCCGACCCGGAGCTCCTCAACCGCGACTGCTACGGAGCGGGCTGGGTGGTGCGGCTGCGCGCCGGCAGCTGGGTGGAGGAGAGCTCCGCGCTGGTCACCGGCGCCGCCGGCCTCGTCGCGTACCAGGCCTTCCTCGACCAGGAAGGCATCAGCTGCGAGTGAGTTCGCACGCCGGTGGCCACCGTCCGCGGCTGCGAGCTGCCCGACGACCTCGCCTACGACGTCGGGCGCGACGTCTGGGTGCGGCGTGAGGGCGAGGAGGTGGTCTGCGGCATGACCGACGTCGCCCAGACCCGCTGCGGGCGGATCGTCACGCTGCAGTTCCGCCGGGTGGGACGCGTGGTGGAGCGCGGCCGCAGCCTCTCCACCGTGGAGAGCGCGAAGTGGGTGGGGCCCTTCCCGGCACCGCTCACCGGCGAGATCACCGCCGTCAACGAGACGGGCTTCGCGGCCAACCCGCTGATGGTGAACACCGACCCGTACGGCGAGGGCTGGCTGGTGCGCCTGCGCCCCACCCGCCTGGATCGCGAGTGGCCGGAGCTGCTCACCGGCGAGGCCGCCCGCCGAGCCTACGAGGGGCGCATCGCCGAGCTCGACGTCCACTGCTACCGCTGCCAGCCGACCGAGGAGACTGCATGGGCACCGACACGCTGACCCTTCCCGGCGATCTCCGCTACGACGCGCACCACCAGTGGGCGCGGTGGGAGGACCCGGAGTGGCGGTGCGGGATCACCGCCTGGCAGGTGGAGGCCGCCGGCGACATGGTCTTCATCGGCCTGCCGGTGGTGGGGTCGCGGGTGAGCGCCGGCGACGAGCTCGGCAGCGTCGAGTCGGGCAAGTGGGTGAGCTCGCTCTTCGCCCCGGTGGGCGGGGTGATCACCGCGGTCAACAGCGCTCTGCGCGACGACCCGGCCACCGTCAACCGCTCCCCCTACGACCAGGGCTGGGTCTTCACCATCCACCCCTCCGAGGAGCTCGTGGGTCTCGACGCCGAGGGGTACCTCGAGGTGATCCGGGCCGAGGAGGCGGCGGACGCACCGCGCATCAGGGAGCGGGCCGAATGACCATCACCGTCCCCATCCACCGCCGGCGTGACCCCGTCCCCGAGCACCAGGGGGCGGCCAACAGCCCCGCCCAGGTGCAGACCAGCCTTGCCGGGGCGGTGACCCTCGGCATGGAGCGCGGCCGCTTCAGCGACAACGTCCACCTGCGCGGCCTCAACCTGCTGCTCGTCTACGAGAGCGGCTGCCGCGCCCGCTGCACCTACTGCGGGCTCGCCAAGGACCGGCCCGAGGTCAGCGAGCGGGCGCGCAACCACACCTTCATCCGGGTCAAGTGGCCCACCTACGGCACCGAGGACATCGTGGCGCGGGTGAAGGACGACTGCGGCGCCATGCAGCGGGTCTGCGTGGCCATGGTCCAGGATCACCGTGCCTTCGCCGACTCCAACGCCGTGATGCGCCGCTTCCGCGACGAGACCTCGATGGGCATCTCGGCGCTGATCACCGCCACCGTGGTGCGCAGCCGGGAGATGGTCGAGGAGATCCTCGAGGCGGGCGCGGACATGTTCACCGTCGCCTTCGACGCCTGCACGCCCGAGCTGTTCGACCGCACCCGCGGGAAGGGTGCCCGGGGGCCGCACCGGTGGGAGCACCACTGGCAGGTGCTGCGCTGGGGCGTCGAGGTGTTCGGCCGCTTCAAGACCGGCGTGCACCTGGTCTGCGGGCTCGGCGAGACCGAGCGGCAGATGGCGGAGATGATCCAGCGCGTCCACGACTGCGGCGCCCACACCCACCTCTTCGCCTTCTTCCCCGAGGCGGGGACGGTGATGCAGGACGTCGACCCCGCGCCGATGGGCCACTACCGGCGCATCCAGGTCGCCCGCTACCTGATCAACCACGGGGTGGGCCGGGTGGAGGAGATGCGCTTCAACGATGCCGGGCAGATCGTCGAGTTCGGCTGCGACATCGCGCCGCTGCTCGCCGACGGCGAGGCCTTCATGACCTCGGGCTGCGCCGGCCACGACGGCCGCAACGCCTGCAACCGTCCCTTCGGCAACGAGCGTCCGAGCATGCGCCAGCGCAACCATCCCATGCCCCTCGACGCCGGCGCCCGCGCCCGCGCCGCGGCCGAGCTGCGGGAGGACCTGCGGCCGTGACCGCCACGGCCGCCCCCCCGTTGATCGCCACTGCAGACCTCGCCCGGGGCTGGGAGATCGGCCGCCGCCACGGGTCGCGGATGAAGTTCTACGCCCCCGCGCTGAAGCGCTTCGCCACCGCCGAGTGGGCGCCGCTGCCGCGCTTCGCGGCGATCTCGCTGACCGGCGCCGACTGCGCGCTGCAGTGCAACCACTGCAGGGCCAAGGTGCTGGAGACCATGTACCCGGCGCGCCATCCCGACGAGCTGTGGGAGCTGGGGCAGCGCCTCCACGCCCGCGGCACCCGCGGCGCGCTGATCACCGGTGGCTCGGCGCGCAACGGCACCGTGCCGTTCCTGCCCCACCTGCGGGTGATCCGGCGGCTGCGCGAGGAGCTGGGCTGGCGGATCGTCGTCCACTCCGGCGTCGCCGACGACCGCCTCGTCGAGGGCTTCGCCACCGCCGGCGTCGACGGCGTGCTCGTCGACGTGCCCCCCTCCGCCGCGGCGGTGCGCGAGGTGCTCAACCTGCCGCTCGACCCCGAGCACTTCCTGCGCATGATCGACCGGCTGGTGGAGCGCGGGGTGCGGGTGACCCCCCACGTCGTCCTGGGGATGCACGGAGGCCGCATCGACGGCGAGGCCGAGGTGCTCGACCGCCTCACCGGGTCGGGGATCGCGGCGCTCATCCTGGTGGTGCTGATGCCGCTTCCGGGCACGCCCCTGGCGGCGGTGCGGCCCCCCGGCCCGGACGAGCTGGCCCCCCTCTTCGTCCGCGCCCGGCGCGGCTTCGCGGACATCCCGGTGGTGCTCGGCTGCGCCCGGCCGGGCGGCCCGCACAAGGCGATGACCGACCGGCTCGCCATCCTCGCCGGGTTCAACGGCATCGCCTACCCGGCCGACGGCATGGTCGGCCTGGCCACCGACCTCGGCCTGGTCCCGGAGATGCACGAGGTCTGCTGCTCGCTCTACGACGTGGAGACCTGAGCCGGTGACCTGGACCTCGCTCTGGCACCCCGGCATCCGCGGCGACCTGGGGCTCGCCGTCGACGAGGCGGCGCTCGGCTGGGTGGCGGCGTCGCCCCGGGGTGACGTCGGGGTGCTCCACCTCTACCGGTTCGACCCGGCCGCGGTGGTGATCGGCTACCACCAGGACCCGCGGAGCGAGGCCGACCTCGCCGCCTGCGCCGCCAGGGGCGTCGAGGTGCACCGCCGGCTGACCGGTGGCGGCAGCATCCTGATGGGCCCGGGGCAGCTCGGGCTCGCCCTCGCCCTGCCCCGCGCCGCGGTCTCCACCGCGGGCGGCTTCGGGCCCGTGTTCGAGGCGCTGAGCGGCGGCATCATCGGGGCGCTGCGGCGCCACGGGGTGGAGAGCGTGCTGCGTCCCAAGAACGACCTCGCCGTGGGCGGCAGGAAGATCTGCGGGGTGGGCGCCTACACCGATGCCGCGGGCATGCTGCTGTTCCACGCCTCCACCCTCGTCGACGTCGACTTCGACCTGATGCTCGAGGTGCTGCGCATCCCCGACGCCAAGCACCGCGACAAGTTCGTCGCCCACGCGCGCGAGTGGATGACCACGCTCCGCGAGCAGGCCGGTCACGACATCGCCGTCGAGGACTTCGCCGCCGACGTCGAGGACGGCTACCGCCGGGCGCTGGGCGTGCGCATCGAGCGGGGCGCGCTCGACCCGGTGCGGTGGGAGGACGTCGAGCGACTCGCCGCCGCCCGCTACCGCGACCCCGGCTGGCTGCACCTCGGCGGCCGTCCCGGGTCGCAGTTCACCCAGGTGGCGCGCAAGACCCGCGGCGGCATGGTGGTGGTGCGCTGCTGGCAGGAGGAGGGGCGGGTGCGCGAGCTGCAGCTCCGCGGCGACTTCTTCGCCGAGCGCGGCGTGGTCGAGTGCATCGAGGCCGCGCTCCGCGGCGCCACCGCCGCCGACGCCCGCGAGCGGGTGGTGGTGGCGCTGCCCCCGGACGACCTCTGGCTGGTGACCGCCGACGAGGTCGCCGGGTTGGTGCGCGACGCCCTCGCCGCCACCGGCGTCGACGGCGGGCGCAGCGCCACCGCCTGCTTCCTCCCGGTCGAGCGCGCCGGCTGATGTTCCGCGTGCTGCTGAGCTGGGACGTCGCCCCGGGGATGGAGGCGGAGCACGCGGTGCGGCTGCGCGCCATGGTGGTCGAGTGGAACCGCCGTGCCGGCTTCCGCCGCCTCGACGTGTGGCAGAACGCCGGGCCGGGATCGCCCCAGGTGGTCGCCCTCGAGGAGTGGGACGACGCCGCCAGCTGGTCGACCTGGGCCTACACCTCGGAGGAGGGCAGCCGCGACCTCGCCCGGCTGCGTCCGGTGGTGCGCGATTTCACCACCGTGCCGCTCTCCGACTCGGCGCTGCTGCCCATGCCGGTGCGCCGCCTCGACGTGCGCGAGCCTCACCCGGAGAGGACGCATCGCTCATGAGCGAGGGTTTCAGGCGCCGCAGAGCCGGGTGAGCCCGGGGGGGAGGGAGAGCGTCGGCGCGGCGTCCGGAGCGGCCAGGCTCAGGTAGACGGCCTGGCCCGCATGCACCGGGAACTCGCCGGGGCCGGCCTGCTCGTCGGGCCTGCCGCCGACCGCATAGAGAAGGGAGACCCTCCCGTCGGCGCCGGGCTGCACCCTGACCGAGCCCGGGGCCCCCAGGGTCAGCCGGACCCGCGACGCCGCGCCCTGGCTGACCACGCTGACACAGTCGCCGGCGAGCCGGCTGACCGTGGTCCCGGCCATCGGGGTGACCTGCGGTGCCGGAGCGAGGGGCAGCACCGGGGTGCTCGTCATCGTCACCTCGAGCCTCAGCGCGACCAGCAGCCGGGTGGCGCTGTCCGGCACCGGGAGCGACGGCAGCCATCCGTCTCGCAGCATCCGCCGGAGCACGTCCAGGTGGAGGTCGGGGGCCCAGACCGGCTCCGACAGGGTCTCCGGGTCGGCGATCACGTTCTCGCTCTGGATCGCCCGGGCGGCGGCGAGGATGGTCGCCTTCGACGCCTGCTTGGTGGCCGACCAGGCGCGCGCGTCCGCCACCAGCAGGTCCACGTTGTGGACCAGCGCTCCCGCGACGAAGGCGAGGAGCACCCCCAGCCCCACCGCCGACCGCCCGATGGCGCGGCTGAGGACGATCGCCGCCGCGGGCAGCATCAGGGCGCAGGCGATGTAGACGTAGCGGGTCGACGCCGCGGCCTCGATGCCGAGGTGGATCCGGCCGATGGCGGTGATCAGGTAGAAGATGGCCGCGCCGAGGGCGGCGGCGTAGGCGGCCGCGGCCCTCGACCGCGCCACCCCGTGGTCGCGGACGAGGAGCACCACCAGCGCGAGGACCAGGACGGCGCCCGCGCCGGCCAGGCCGGTGACCGCCTCCGACGTCCTGGTGAGGCCGGCCCAGACGTAGTCGGGCACCTTCAGCAGCTCGGTTCGCGACGGCGGGGACGTCGCGACCGCCCGTGCGCCGGTCGCCAGCCAGGCCAGGTACACGGCCGCGGGGATCACGGTCAGCGCCACCGCGGCCCGCCAGCCGCGGCGAAGCCAGGCGTCCGCGCCCACGACCGCAGCCATGGTGACGCCGATCCCCGAGGACATGAGCGCCACCACCAACAGGATCACCGCCGCGGCGTCCCGCCAGCCCAACGGGGCGTCCCGGTCGGCGAGGAGCAGGGCGAGCATGCCGGTGGTCACCGAGCCGACGAAGCCGATCTGGAAGGCCCAGTCGAGGTTGTTGGCCCCGGCCCCGAGCACCAGGAACACCGCGACCAGCGCGGTGGCGACCCAGGGGTCGGCGCCGCCTCGACGCATGCAGCGCCAGAGCAGGTGCGCCAGGGTGACGTGGAGCACCACCAGCAGCGCCATGTACGGGGCGTAGCTGCGCAGCCCCACGGTGTGCGCCAGCGCTCGGAAGATCAGGATCGGAATGGTCGACCAGTGCTCGTTGTGGCCCCAGAAGATCCCGAACTCACCGAGGTGCAGGCCGCGGCGGGCGAGGAAGTCCCACTCGTCGTAGAAGAACCACTGGTTGCGCTCCAGGTACATCAGCGCCGCAGCCGCGACCGCCAGGGAGAGCAGGTGGACGCCGAGCGCCGGCCACGGGGTGCGACGGCGGGGCTCCGCGGACCGCACCCGGCCGATGGAGGGGGCCGACGCCTCGTCCGTCTCCCGGCCCACGAGGGCTCGAAACCGCAGAGAGGTCCTCACCAGCCGAGCGTCAGGAGACTCGCTGCCGGCACACGGGGCGGCATGGTATCAGTCGGCCGCCCGGGCCGCCCGGGCCGGATGCTCCGGCTAGATGAACAGGCTGACGTCGGCCTCCGCGGCGAACCGGATGAAGGCGGCGGCTCCGCATCCCGGCTCGGCCTCGGGGATGAAGTCGCCCTGCTTGTAGCCGAAGACGTCGACGGTCATCTGGCAGGGCATCAGCCGAACGCCGAGGTCGATGCAGCTCTGCAGAAGCTCGTCGATACCGGCCACCCCCTTGCCCTTGAACTGCTTCTTCATCATCGTCGTCGCCAGCGTGGTCATCCCGGGGATGGCGCCGATCAGGTTGGGCACCGGCATGGGCATCGCCGGGTTGCCCAAGGGGGCGACGGCGAGCTTCCTGCCCTTCTGTCTGTGGATGATGTTCAGCCCGTAGAAGGTGAAGAAGATGCCCACCTCCCACCCCATCGCCGCGGCGCTGCTGGCGAGGATGAGCGGGGGGTAGGCCCAGTCGAGGGTGCCCTTGGTGGAGATGATCGCCATCCGCTTCTGGCGCTTCCTCTCCTTCGCCCTCTGCTCGGCGAGGTAGCTGTCGACGCGCTCGCGGATGGCCGCGTCCAACTCGGGTGTGAGGGCGGAGGTGGCGGCCCCCTCGACGTCCAGTGCCATTGCGAATCACGGCCTCCGAGGAATGCGGTCGCATGACCGGTTCGAAGGGGTCATCGTAACGGCACGGGCGGGCGGCGGGCGTCCCCCCGTCGGGTGACGCCGGTTCCTCACCCGGGGGAGGAACTCGCTCGGGCTGCTCCGTCGTTGGAGTCGCTCACCCTGGACGCGGTGGGCCGGGCGACGGCGCTCGGCGGGGACGCCGGGGATCGCTTCGCGATCGACTCGGCTCGGAGCTCGCCGCGGGGGTATATGGCTCTTTGAGGATGGCGGAGCCATCAGGGGATGGGTATACACAGTAGTA
>JAQBPH010000611.1:0-5791 GCA_028287625.1 Chloroflexota bacterium
CGGCCGGCGTGGTCGACGCCGCCGCCGGCGAGCAGCGCGCGGCAGATGCGCAGCGCGTCCTCCAGCGCCGCGGTCGTGGCCGGTTCGGCCCCCAGGGCGCGGGCGTGGGCGGGATCGCCGCGGCCGAGGCCGAGCAGCGCCCTCCCCGGGGCCAGCCGGTCGAGGCTCGCGGCCCCCCGGGCGAGGGCGGCGGGGTGGCGGTCGACGACGTTGGCGATCCCCGGCCCGGCGTGGATGGTGGTGGTCGCCGCCAGCGCCGCGGCGCTGACCACGAAGGCGTCGGCCTCCAGGCCCGACTCGCCGGCGAACGCGGCGTCGTAGCCGAGCCGCTCGGCCTCGCGGATTGCGGCCACCGCGGCGGCGACGCTCATCTCGCCGGTGGCCACCGCGAAGCGGCCCGCCGGTCCCGGCCGCGTGGCCCCGGGGGAGGAATCAGGGTCGGCGATCCGGCTCGCCATCGGCGGCGCATGATACGAAGCCCATGGCATTCGACCCGCGCGCAGCCCTGCTCGCCTGCGTCGCCCAGCCCGACGCCGACCTCGCCGAGGCGGCCCTCTGGCTGGCGGTGGAGGACGACCCCTCGGTCGACCCCGCGCCGTGGCTCGCCCTTCTCGACGAGGTCGCCGCGGAGCTCCGCCCCCGCATCGGCGGCGACACGGTGCCCGCCACCGGGCTGGTCGCGGTGCTCGCCGCCACCGTTCGCGACCGCCTCCGGCTGCGCGGCGCCGACGGCGGCGATCCCCGCCACCACTACCTCAACTCCATCCTCGAGCACGGCGAGGGCAACCCCATCGGCTGCAGCACGGTGTGGATCGCCCTCGGTCGCCGCGCCCAGCTGCCCGTCGAGGGCATCGGGCTGCCCGGCCACTTCGTGGTGCGCGTCGCCGGCACCCTGGTCGACGCCCACGGCGACGGCGCCCTCGTCGACACCGCCCAGGCCCGGAGCATCGTGGCCCGGGCCACCGGCGCCGAGGTGCCCGACCTCGAACCCTGGCTCGCCCCCACCGGGGTGCGCGAGGTGGTGGCGAGGATGTCGCGCAACCTCCGCGCGCTCTACACCGGCCGCCAGGACTGGGCGCACGCGCTGCGCGCCGCCGACCGCTGCGTGGCCCTCCTCCCCGACGCCCCCGGCGAGCTCCGCGAGCGCGGCACCCTGAGGCTGCGCCTCGGCCTCACCGGCGGCGCCATGCGCGACCTCCGCCGCTACCTCGACGGCGTCCCCGGCGACGCCCCCGACCGCGCCGACGTGGAGCGGGCCTACGCCAGCGCCCGCGGCATGCTCAACTGATGGGCCTCGGCCTGCTGCGCATCATCGGCATCGCCCTCGCCGCCGTCGGCGCCGGCATGGCGGTGGCCCCCCGGCTCACCCGCCGCGCCCTCCTCCTCGTCGGCGTCCGCTGGGAGCCCGACCCCCGGAGTCGCGTCGCCTCGTGGGGGCTCGTCATCCTCGGCCTCGTCGTCGTCGTGCTCAGCCGGCTGGTCCGGTAGGTCCTGGAGCTGCGGCCGGTCGAGCCGCTGTCGCAGCGCCGCCAGGTCGAGCCGCTCGGGCCGGGCCTCCTCCAGCCATGCGGCGAGCGCCGAGCCGAAACCATCGGCTGCCTCGAACTGGGGGAAGTGCCCGCAGTCGTCGAGGAGGACGAGACGTGCGTGGGGGACGAGCCGGGCGGCACGCTCCGCGTGGGCCACCGGGAAGACGCCGTCGTTCCTCCCCCAGATGATCAGCACCGGGAAGAGGCACATCCCCAGACGGTCGAGGGCCGAGACGGCCTGGCCGCTGATGCTGCTTCCCGAGGTGAGCATCCCGCAGCCGGGCAGGTCGATGGCGATCACGTCGTGACCTCTCGCCAGCTGGGGGATCAGGCGCCTCCAGACCTGCGTCGAGCTCGCGATCCCGTGCAACGGCAGCAGCGGGTCCCCCTCGCTGGCGCGCTCGTAGTGGATCCGAGCCCCGGTGGGGAGGGTCACCCAGCCGTCCCGCACCCCGGTCACGGGAGCGGGACCCCCGGAAGCTTGCGGTCGATGCTCGCCACGTGGGCGCCGAGATCCCGGGCGATCCCTACCAGCGTGACCAGCCGGGTCTCCAGCTCAGCCATCACCGCGCCGACCTGGTGCACGTCCGCGGCCATCGTCCCCACCGGCGCGATCTCGCTCTCGAGTGCCGCCGCATCGCTGGCGCAGACCTCTAGGGGGCCTGTACCGTCCGTTCGGGCGGCCCCCCGACGGAGGCCTTGCAACGGCCGGCCGGATGCCTCGCCTATGCCGCCCTCGCCACCAGCGCGACCACCCAGATCAGCCCCACCACGACCAGCACCGCGAAGGGCATGAGCGCGAAGACGATGAAGGAGAAGACCAGGCGCTCGTCGGGGACGAGGGCGGGGTCGCGAGTCCGCAGGCGGACGTCGCGGACGTACCAGAGCATGCCGCCGACCACGAAGCCCAGCAGCAGGAGGAGGATGCCGAGCAGGGCGCTGCCGACGCCGACGCGGCGGGGGGCGAGGGTGAGCTTCCAGAGCAGGCCGAAGCAGAGCGAGAGGATGCCGCAGCTGACGAAGCGCAGGGCGATGCCCGTGGCCGGCTGGCTGGCCGGCGGGGGAGGGGGTCCGGGAGCCGGCACGGAGGCGCGCTCGACGCGATCGGGGCGAGGCGGGCGCGCGCTGCGACGGCGGGAGGAGGCGGGCACGGCCGGCCGAGTATAGAGGCCCTCCGGGAGGCCCTCGCACCCCACAGCCCCTCACTCGAAATGCGAACCTACGCACCGCGCTGTCGGCAACTGGGACTGAACTGAAGGGAATCCGCCATGAGCAATCGTGTCCTGACCGGCGCGGCGGCCGTCGCCGCCGCATCGCTGCTCCTCGGCGGGGTCATCGCCAGGGCGGCCGACCTTGGACCGGCGCCCGCGCCGGGCTCCGATACGCTGGCAGCGGCGCAGGCTCCCGCTCCAGACCCCTGGGCGGCGCTCCCGGTGACCCCGTTGGCCCCGGTGAGGGCGCTCCCGCTCCCGGTGGGCCCGGCCGCGCCGAACAGCAGGCCCCAGGACACCGCCACCACCGCCGCGCCTCCAGGCGGCGCCACCGCCAGCGTCATCCAGGTCAATCCGATCGACACCTGCATCAGCTGCACCAGCGCCAACGCAGGGCCGGAGTCCGGCACCGCCAGGGCGAGCGCCGTCCGGCTGCTCGGCAACGACGTCTCCGCCGGCAGGTCAGAGGGCGGTCCCACGAGCGGTGCGCTGCTCGCCCTCCCCGCAAGCCCGCTGCTCACCCTGGCGATCGCCGACTGGGCGACCTCGGCGTCGTCCGGCTCGGCGCACTCCCGCGCCGCGCTGGCGGACCTGGTCGTCGGCCCGAGCGGGCACCAGAGCGGCGGCGTGATCAGCGTCGCGGTGCTCGAGGCCACAAGCGACGCCGGCTACCAGGGCCTCAGCTCCGGAGGGAGCGGCGAGAACAACGGCGTCGACCTCAACGCCGGTGACGGCGCCCTGGTGGTGCTGCTGCTCCACTCCGACGCCTCCAGCAAGAACAGCGGCTCGGCCTACGTCGCCAGCATCAACGGCACCAGGGTCCTCGGCTCGGAGCAGACCGGCGCCGGCGGCATCCCGATCGCCGTCCCCGGCGTCGTCGGCCTGATCCTGCTGCAGGTGAACGCCAACGGCGGCGCGGGCAGCGCCGCGGTCGGCACCGTCGGCGACCTTCTCGGCCAGAGCGGCCAGGCGGCCGGCGTGCTCACCGCCTCGGCGGTCGGCCTGCCCGGCACCGGCGCTCCCGGCGGAGGCATCGCCGCGGGAGTCACCACCCCGAGCACCGGCGGCGGCCTCGGCGCCCCCAACACCGGCATGGCGCTCGGCATCTCCGGGCTGCTGATCCTGCCCGCCGGCCTGGCGCTGCTCTTCCTCTCGCTGCGCCGCCGCCGCGGCGCGGACGGCTGAGCCGGTCCCCCTCTAGACTCCGGAGCCGCCGCGGCCGGGCCGCGGCGGCTCTGTCCTGTTCAGGGGGAAAGGAGGCGAGAGATGGCGGTCGGTGTGGGTGACGCGCTTCCCGACTTCGACCTGGAGACCGGCGGGGGAGGGCGGCTCAGCTCGGGCGACCTCCGCGGCCGGCGCGCCGTCCTCTACTTCTATCCGAAGGACGACACCAGCGGCTGCACCCTGGAGGCACGGGAGTTCACCGCGCTGCTCGGCGAGTTCGCGCAGCGCGGCGTCGCCGTGTACGGGGTCTCCCCGGACGCGCCCGGCAGCCACGACCGGTTCATCACCAAGTGCGACATCGGCTTCCCCCTGGTCAGCGACCCGGAGAAGGCGCTCTGCCAGGCGATGGGGGTGTGGGTGGAGAGGTCGATGTACGGCCGCTCCTACATGGGGGTCGAGCGCAGCACCTTCGTGATCGGCCCCGACGGCCGGGTGGAGCACGCGTGGCGGAAGGTGAAGGTGCCCGGACACGCCGTCGCGGTGCTGGCGTCGGTCGACGGCGGCTGATTCGACCGCCTGTGACAGAATCGAGGGACATGGAGAAGCGCAGCATCGGCCGGACCGCGGTCGAGATCTCGGTCATCGGCTTCGGCGGCTGGGTGCTCGGCACCGGCTGGTACGGAAAGCTCAGCGAGGCCGACGGCACCCTGCTGGTGCGCACCGCCCTCGACCACGGCATCACCTTCTTCGACACCGCCAACTCATACGGCGAGGACGGGATCAGCGAGACGCTGCTGGCGGCGGCCCTCGACGGGGTGCCACGCGATCGCTACGTGCTCGGCACCAAGGGCGGCTACGACCTCGGCGGGCAGCGCGCCCACGCCCACGGCGAGCGTCCCCAGCGCTGGGACGGCGAGTTCATCCGCCGCAGCGTCGAGGACAGCCTGCGCCGGCTGCGCACCGACACCGTCGACGTCTACGAGCTCCACAACCCCCGTCACGACGCCATCGACAGCGACGACTGCTTCGCCACCCTCGAGGCGCTCCGCGACGAGGGAACGATCCGCGCCTACGGCGTCGCCCTCGGTCCCGCCATCGGCTGGGAGGAGGAGGGGGTGAGGGCGCTGCGCGAGCGCCGCGTCGACGTGGTCCAGACCGTCTTCAACATGCTCGAGCAGCACCCCGGGCGGCGCTTCCTCGAGGAGGCAGTCCCGGTCGGGTCGAGCGTGCTCGCCCGCGTCCCGCACGCGTCGGGAGCGCTGGAGGGGAGGATCACCCGGGACACCGTCTTCCCGCCGGGTGATCACCGCTCCTTCCGCAACCGCCAGATGCTCGCCGACCTGCTCGACAAGGCGGAGACGCTGAGCTTCCTCTGGGAGGACGGCAGCCGCACCGTCGCCCAGGCGGCGCTGCAGTACCTCATCGCCCAGCCCGGGCTCGCCGGTGTGCTGCCGACGATGAGCGAGGTGGGGCAGATCGAGGAGTTCGCCGCCGCGGGCGGCATGGCGCCGCTGACCGAGGCCGATCTGCGCCGCGTCGCCGAGCTCGAGGCTCGCAACTTCGGCGTCGCGGACCGCTACCGGGCACCGGCCACGCCCGGCGCCGGCGGCAGCTGAGCCCCTCCCCGCCGCGTGCCGCGGCGGCCAGCACCCTCGACGAGCTGCTCGCCCGCAACCTGCTCTTCGTCGCGGGCAAGGGCGGCACCGGCAAGAGCACCATCTCGGGCGCCCTGGCGCTGGTCGGCGCCCAGGCCGGGCGCCGGGTGCTCTGCATCGAGGTCGACGGCAAGGGCGACTTGGCGCGCTGCCTGGGGGCGGCGACCGCGGGCTTCCAGCCCAAGGTGGTGCAGCCCAATGTCAGCGTGCTCGCGCTCGACCCCGAGGAGTC
>JAQBPH010000615.1:0-8128 GCA_028287625.1 Chloroflexota bacterium
GTAGTCGCCGCCCAGGTAGAGCCGCTGGCCGTCGCGATGCGGGTCGGCCATGAAGGCCCGCCGGGTCCGCTCGAGGTCGTTGACGTACCCGCGGCCGACGCAGACCCCCGAGAACGCGATGGCGCCGGGCGCGCCGAGCGGCACCGGGGACAGGTGCTCGTCGACGACGTACACGCGCACGTTGTTGACGGGACGACCCAGCGGGATCCGTTCCCGGTCCGGCACCCCGGCCATGACCTCGTGGTTGGTGTCGTCCGAGGTCTCGGTCAGCCCGTACGCGTTGACCAGCCTGATCTCGGGCTCGGCCGCGAACCAGCGCTGCACGAGCTCCTTCTTCAGCGCCTCGCCGGTGACCGACACGTACCGCAGGTCCGGCAGCTCGCGGGGGTGCTGCTCCAGATAGGACAGGACGACCTCGAGGTACGACGGCACGACCTGGAGCACGGCGACCCGGCCGTCGACGATCCTGTCGACGAACCGCTGGACGTCCAGGATCACCTCCTGCTCCACCAGCAGGGTCCGCCCTCCGACCAGGAGCGCGGCCACCAGCTGCCACAGCGAGATGTCGAAGCACTGGGGTGCGGTCTGGGCGACCACCTGCCCCTCGCCGATCGCCAGGTCGTCGATCTTGGCGTGGAGGTGGTTGAGCATGCCCGCGTGCTCGCACATCGCGCCCTTGGGCTCTCCGGTGGAGCCGGAGGTGAAGTAGATGTAGGCGAGCTGGTCCGGCGCGACGCCGACCCCGAGGTCGCCGTCGGCGTGGTCCTCCTCGTAGGCCGCCTCGATGAGGAGCGTCCGGACTCCCGGCACGGAGGCGAGCGCCTGGTCGAGCGTGGTGGTGCTGCCGGGCTCGGTGAGCACCAGCCCGCACCCGGCACGGGAGAGCGTGGTGGCGATGCGATCGGCCGGGAGATGCGGCTCGATGGGCAGGTACACGCCACCGGCCTTGAGGACGGCGAGGACGGCGGCCATCCAGTCCAGGTTGCGCTCGGTCACCACCGCGACGACCCCCTCCCGGCGCAGCCCCCGCGCCAGCAGGGCACGTCCCAGCCGGTTGGCACGGACGTTGAGCTCCCGGTAGGTCCACCGCCGGTTGCCGTGCACGGCCGCAACGGCGTCCGGAGACGCCGCCACCCGCTGCTCGAACAGCTCGTGGAACCGACGCTCCGGCAGCTCCCGGCGCGGTCCGGCGAGCCCGTCGAGCTGACGGTGGAGCTCCGCGGCGGAGAGCAGGCTCTGCCGCCCGTGCTCGGCATCCGGATCGGCGGCGATCAGCGCGAGCGCGGTCAGGTGATAGCCGGCGATCCTGGCAGCGGAGTCCGCCTCGAGCACGTCGGTGCGGTACCGCAGCCGGAGCGCGACCCGGCCTCCGCGCTGCGGGGTTCCCACCCACAGCACGGTGTCCTCGGCGAGATCGCCACCGTCACCGGTCGGAGCGAACACGGTCTCGAACGAGGGTCCGGTCAGGCCCAGCTCGCGCCGGAGGGCATCGACCGGAAAGGTGCCGTACGACAGCAGCTCTCTCTCGACCCGATGGGTCTCCAGCAGCAGCGCTCGCCAGGAGCCGGGTCCGGTCGTGAGCCGGCAGGGCAACGGTTGGCCGCCCTCCGTGGCGACGCGGCCGGTCGTGACCTCGCGCTCGCCGGACAGTGCGGCGAGCACCCTGGCGTGCGCGGCCAGCAGCACCGAGCTGAGCGGCATCGCCAGCTCGTCCGCCAGCCGGCGCAACCCGGCGACGAGGTCGTCGGGGATCGTCGTCTCGTGCTCGGCAACGCCCGTCACCGGGTCGAGCGTCCACCGCGGGATCGCGGTGAACCCGCCGGCGACGAGCACGGCACGCCAGAACTGCCGGCCGGCTTCCGCTACCGTTCCCATCGTGTCTTCCCTCCACCCACCGTTGCCACGGTGCCAGTGCTGCCCGGGCCGCCTGCTGCGCTCTTCGCGGCACGGCCATGACGGCGCGGCGACGGACGACCGACGAGCTCCGTGCCGCCGGCGATCGCCAGCGTGGTGAACCCTCCCATGGCGCTCAGCTGATGGCCCGCCGGCTGATCCTGGTCGTCCCGGCCCTCCCCGGCGGGGTTCCCCCCCCACCGCGCGTGCGGCGGGACCTCCTCTCCCTTCATGAGGAAGGAGTCGGGTGCCAGCACCGCCCCGTCGCCCATGGTCACGCCGTAGTGAACCAGGGCGCCGATCCCGATGGTGCAGCCGGCGCCGATCGTGGTTCGGTCGGACTTGAAGGCGCCGTCCTCCTGCGAGTGGCACTGGATCCCGCTCCCCGCGTTCAACGCGCAGTCGTCACCGATGGTGGCGAGGGTCCTCTCCGGGATGTCGCAGCCGTCGTCGAAGACTCGTCTGCCGAGCCGTACTCCCAGCAGCCGTGAGACGACGTTCTTGAGCGGCGTGCCGCTCAACACTCTGTCCAGGCGACCCGCGATCACGAGCTTCCAGTAGCGTTCGTGCCACCAGAAGTAGGGGTCATAGATCGAGCAGTATCGTGGACGGAGAGGCTGGAACCGCGTGGCGGCGCGTTCGACCAGCACGAAGTAGGCCACGGTGTACAGCGGTGCGAGGAGCATCTCCACGGCGACCGCCTCCCAGCCGAACCGTGGATAGAAGACCGCCATCGCCGTCGTCAGCAGGGTGATTCCGAAGAAGTGGATCCACCGCACCAGCAGGGTGAGGCCCATGGTGCGGAGGTTGTACCTGTTCTTGGCGGCGAGGCGGCGGCGCAGCTCGTCCCCGCTCCTCAGGTGGTCGAACCGGCTGTCGCGCACGACCGATCGCGGAATCTCGAAGCTGGGCGAGCCCAGAAGCCCGACATCCTCCCGGACCGCCCCATCGATGGGAACCATGACCTTGGTCGCGAGGAGGCAGTTGTCGCCCGTCCTCCCCTGTGACGGGTAGGCGATGCTGTTCCCGAGGAAGTTGTGTGACCCGATCGACACTCGGGCCACGCGGAACGACGTGCTCGAGAAGTCGGCATTGATGATCGACAGCCCGTCGGCGATCATCGTTCCACGGCCGACGGAGCACAGGTACGGCGAATCCTGCGCCACCCCCATGCCGAAGTTCGACCCGGTCTGCTCCGCCCGCGAGAGGTCGTACCCGAGGCAGCGCAGATAGTGGACGATGTAGGAGCTGTCACCGAACAGGTACGGGAAGAACCTGAGATTGGTGATGCGCACGATCGCCCGGTGGACCGAGTAGTGGAGACCATACAGGCGATACACCCTGCCCGGCGTGATGGCGAGGTTGAGCAGGCGAGGAGCCGTGACCACGAGCGAGAGGCCGACGAGCACGGCGCCGAAGAAGAGCGCGAAGGAGACGGCCAGGACGTCGCCGTAGAACGTCCACCGCATGAGATCCCCGGCCCCCGCGCTCAGGAGCGCGGTGGGACGCAGGACCCGGTCGGACAGGACGCCCACGAGGCCGATCGTCAGCGGCATGTACAGAGCGAGCAGCATCAGCAGCTGGTTGACGCTGTAGACGGCCCGTCTCAGGGTGCCGCAGCGGGTTGGGTCGACCGCCCGGTAGTCGACCGCGGTCCGCTGCGCCGGCGACCCGTGCCAGCGCTCGCACTCGGGCACAGCCTGTCCGGCATGCAGAGAGGAGGCATGACCGAGCTGGGCCCGATCGCCCATCGACGTGTCGATGTCGAGCACGGTCTTCTCACCGACGAACACGTCCCTCCCAAGGGTGACCGCGCCCGTCTGGATCAGACCGGCGAGCGCTCGGTAGCCGGTGAAGAACGACTCCTTGCGGATGACTGTGCCGTCGCCGATGGTGAGCAGGTCGGTGCACACCGGCACCGTCCTCGAGAAGATGGCGACGCCTCGCCCGACCTTCGCGCCCAGCGCCCTCAGATAGAGCACGTAGAGCGGCGAACCGACGACCATGAGGAGCAGCGGGTTCGCACGGATCAGCGTCCTGACGAGCCAGAACCGGAAGTACGCCAGGCTCCAGATGCGGATCTGCTGGGGCTTCCATCGACCGATGAGCACCCACTTCGCCACGATGGGAACGGTGCACATGCCGAGGACGCTCGCGCCACCGAACAGGACCGACCGCAGGTAGACGTCGGCCACCCCCGTACCCAGGGAGATCCAGTCGTAGCCACGGCTCATGACGAGTGCGACGACGCACGCATATCCGAGGAAGGAGAGGAGCTGCAGCGTCCCGCAGAGGACGTACTCCAGCCTGCTGGCAGGTGCCGCCACCTCGATCGAACCCGCGATCGACGGCGTGGAAGGAGTGGGCGCCGCGCCCGCGAGCGCGGCCGCCAGGCCGCCGATCGTCGGGTGCCGGTAGATGTCCTTCATCGCCACCCTCGGCAGGTCCGTCCGCTTCCTGACCCGTGCACAGAAATGGGCCATCACCAACGAGTCGGCGCCGAGGTCGTCGAAGAAGTGGCTGTCGACCGGTACCCTCTCGAGCCGCAGGATGTCCGCCAGCACCTCGGCGAGCATCCTCTCGATCGGGCTCTCGACAGGGGCGGTCGCGGTGCCCGCGACCACCGTGGCGAGACGTCTGATCGTCGGGTGCCGGTAGATGTCCTTCATCGACACCGACGGCAGGTCCGCCCTCTTCCTGACGCGTGCGCAGAAGTGGGCCATCACCAGGGAATCGGCACCCAGGTCCTCGAAGAAGTGGCCGTCGACCGACACCCGCTCGACGCGCATGACGTCGGCCAGCACCTCGGCGAGGATCCTCTCGGTTGCGGTCGCCGGACCGGCGTCCGTGCCCCGGGCGGTGCTCGACGATCCCGCCAGATCGCCACTCACGACCTCGCGCACGATGTCGGCCACCACGTCGGCGAGGATTCTCCTGAGGCCGGTCTCCGGGCGGGCGTCCCGACCCCGGGCGGCGGGATCTCCGGCCTGAGCGACGGGCGAGGCCTCGGCAGGCTTTCTCATCACGTGCATCCGTGCACGAGTGGCACCGTCAGGCTGCCCGAGAACAGGACGCCGGCTTGCCGGTCAGCTCCTGGGAACCGAGCAGGTCCTCGCCGTAGAACTCCTCCACCCACCTGGGCTGGTAGACGGTGTCGAGGTAGCGCTCGCCGAGGTCCGGGGCGATGGCCACCGTGGTGAGCTCAGGCGCATCATTCCGGGCCAACCAGTCCATCGCGCCGCTGACAACCGTGCCGGTGGAGCCGCCGAAGAGGACCCCGCGTCTGGCCAGACGATGGCAGGCACGGACGGTGTCCTGCTCCTCGACCAGAACGAACTCGTCCACGAAGGACTCGTCGAGCAGCGGCGGGCGGACGCCGGCGCCCAGGCCGGGAATCAGCCGGCGGCTCGGCGCACCACCGAAGGTCACCGACCCGACGCTGTCGACGGCGACGATCCGCACCGGCCGGTGCCACGCCCTGAAGTACCGCGCGCACCCCATCAGGGTCCCTGTGGTGCCGGCTCCGACGAACAGCACGTCCAGTCGCGGGAAGTGGCGACCGATCGCCGGTGCGGTCCTGCGGTAGTGCGCCTCCCAGTTGCCCGGATTGGTGTACTGATTGAGCCACACGTACCGACGGTCGGAGGCACACAGCGCGCGGACGAAGTCGAGCCGCGCGCCCAGGAGGCCGCCCACGGCGTCCGGCTCCCCGATGACGTGCACCTGGCTCCCCAGCGCCTCCATCAGCCGCCTGGTCTGCAGGTTGCAGCGGGCGTCCGTCACGCACAGGAAACGGTAGCCCTTGCTCGCGGCGAGCATGCTCAGCGCCACGCCGAGGTTTCCGGACGAGGACTCGATCAGGATCGACTCCGGCGTCAGGAGTCCGTCCCGCTCGGCGGCTTCCACCATCTCGGTGGCGGCCTTCAGCTTGATCGACCCCGCGAAGTTGAAGCCCTCACATTTCAGGAAGAGCGAGTGCCCGAATATCGACCGAAGGTCGACGTAGAGCTCCTCCTCGGTGAAGCCCTGGGGAGCGGATATCACTGTCACGATGGCCTCCTCATCTGCAGCAGAGCACTCGGCCGTGGCTGGATGGTCCGCCACCCGCGGATTGGATGACGCGGGAGCGAGTCGACCGGGTGCTTGCTCATGTGTCTCCTTCCCCCATCGCGACGGCCTGTCTGTGCCCTCTGCCGTGACAACGAACGATCAGGAGGCGAACGTGAACGTGCGCGACCCGGTCAGCCACGTGACGCGCCAAAGTTTCCGAGCGCAGCAGGGAGTTCCGCTCACCACACCAGGTGCACCGAGCAGGCAGGACGCATGCCTTCGCGCACTCCTCATTGGCGCCGTTCGCGCGTTCCTTCCTGGCCCGGCAGCTTAAAGGAGTCTGAACGTAGCTGTCAACAGTCTCCGAAAGATTGGTTCGTTCACGTCCGTGCGGGAGTGGGCCGGTGTCCGCTGCGCATGCTCTGCGCGATTGGAAGTTTCATACACACCAAGCTCGCCGGTTACGTCATTCGTTGCCGCCCCAGCGGCCGCCGCGGAACCGCCGAACCTCGAGCTCTGCTCCTGACCGCTCCTGACCGCGGGGCCGGATCAGCGGCCGAGCAGCCGCTCGTAGGCGGCCACGGCGAGGCGGTCGACGCGGTCGTTGCCGGGATCGCCGCTGTGCCCGCGGACGTGCTCGAAGCGCACGCGGCCGTCCACCAGCGGGTCGATGGTGGGGAACAGGTCGAGGTTCTTGTTCCGCTTCCAGGTGCGGCCGAGCCAGTTGATCACCCCCAGGCTGTCGGTGCGCACCACCACCCGCCAGGAGGGGTCGTCGCCGATCCGCCGGCGCACCGCCCGCAGCGCCTCGCGGACGGCCTTGAGCTCCTCGCGGTTGTTGGTCGTCATCGGCTCGGCCTCGGCCCGCTCCTCGACGCCCCCGTCCGGCCACTCGAGGCGGTAGGCCCAGGCGCCGGCCCCGGGGTTCCCCGTGCAGGCGCCGTCGGTGTAGGCGACCACGGTGCGCGCCGGCGCGGCCACGTCCGAGCTCGGCCGCCCCCCGTCCACCCTCACCTCGCCACCACCCGGTCGCAGTTGGAGCACTGCACCAGCTCGCTGCCCACGCGGGCTGCGCGCACCTCGCGCACCCCCAGGGGCAGGCGGCAGCCGCCGCAGGAGTCGCCCTTCAGCTGGGTGACCGCGGGGTGCAGCCGCGTCGCCAGCCGGGTGTAGAGGGCGAGCTCGGCGCGGGGGAGCGCGCCGGCGACGGCGGCACGGTCCCTCTCCAGCTCGGCGATCTCGGCGCGCAGCGCCTCAAGCCGGGCACGCTCGTCACCGGCGGCGGCGCTGCGAGCGCCCTCGATGCCGGTGACCGCCGCGGAGGCAGCGGTCGCAGCCGCCTCCGCGGCCTCCACCTCCTCCATCAGCCGCAGCTCGGCGTCGTCGGCCCCGGCCAGCCGCTCGCGCACCTCGGCGAGCTCACGCTGCAGGGTGACCAGGTCCTGCGGGTTGCGCACCGAACCGCCGTACAGCTGCCGGTCGATGACCTTCACCCGGGCGCGCAGGGCGGCGCCGTCGCGTGCCGCGGCGGCGAGCCGCTCCTCGATCATGCCCCGCTCGGCTGCCAGCCCGGTCGCGCGCCGCCGCGCCGCCTCCAGCTCGGGCGACCCGGCGATGCGCGCCTCGACCTCGTGCGCCGCCTTGCGGCGCCCGGCGATCCGGTCGTCGATCTGCTGCAGCTCGAGCATCGCCGCGGTGCTCACACCTCGAGCACCCAGGTCGCGTAGGCGCGGCCGCGCTGCTCGCAGACGGTCTCGACGGCCACCCGCCAGCCGGCGTCGCGCACCCAGCCGGCGAGCTCCTCGGGATGCTGGACGCACTGCAGCGCCACCCAGCGCAGCCCCCGTCCCGGCGCCTGGGCGGCGATCTGGGTCAGCCGCCGCGCCCCCAGGCCGGCGATGACCACGCCCTCGACCTCGCCGGCGGCCAGCGGCTCGAGGCCGTTGCCGCGGCGCGCCTCCACCCGCCCCTCCGCCTGCCACCGCTCGAGGTTGCGGCAGAGCTCGGCGTAGGGGCCGTCGGTGGCCTCGGTGGCGATCACCCGGCGGGAGCGGGCGGCAAGGTGGACGGCGAGGCGGCCGTGGCCGGCGGCGACGTCGGCGACGCTCTCCGCCTCGGGGAGCAGCGCGAGCAGCCCCTGGAGCCGGCGCGGCAGCGGCGGGGTGGTCATCCGACCGCCCCGGCC
>JAQBPH010000653.1:0-8885 GCA_028287625.1 Chloroflexota bacterium
CCACGACCGGTGGATCGACAAGTACACCGAGGGCCGGGTGTCGGCGCTCGCCGAGCTCAAGAGCCAGCTGGAGAAGGGGAGCGCATGACCGCGACGACCGGGACGACCGTGACCACTCAGTGCACCGCCCCGACCGCGTCCACCGCCGGGTCGGGCTCGGGCTCCCGTGCATGGATCGGCGCCACGGCGCAGTCACGTGCCACCGCGAGAAGGCAGGTGAGCGGACGCCCGCGGTTGACCCGGTAGAAGCGGACGTCGGTCGCGCGGCAGGCGTCGATCAGCTTTGTGCTGACCTTGTGCTCGAGGAACCCGGTCGCGCAGAAGACGATGTCGTAGGCGCCTCCGGCGATCGCCTGCACCGCCCCGTCCACTCGGCGCGGCTCACTCCCCGCCCAGGCGAGGTCAGCGAGGTGGAACAGCTCGACCAGCCGTTGCCGCAGCTCCGGATCCGAACGGTTGCCCACGAAGAGCGCCCTCTTGTCGCGCGTCAGCTGACGCACACGCCGCCGGATCCCGTCGCTGTCATCGTGCCGGATCGAGCCCTGCGCCCCGACGCCGGCGTGAGCCATCTGGATCAGGTCGTGCGTGGACTCGGTCTGCAGCGAGGGCACCGTCTCCTGCTGCAACGCCTCCTGGAGCTTGAGGAGTCGCCGCCGGAGGCGCCGCGACGGCAGGCGCGCACTCTCCATGAGGAGGATCTGGGCGGCAAACGGGGTCATCGCGGCGACGACGGCCTCGTGGTGGGTATCGGTATACGGGAGGGCGCGGAACAGCCACTCGCGAAGGCCGTCGGGACCGATGGGACGATCGGCGGTCGGAGCGGCGGCGAGGACCTCCGCCGCCTCCTGCGCGCGCCGCGCATTCGCCGCCTCCCGGCGGAACACCTCTGCCCACGGGCGGTTCGGGCGGTACTCGGGTTCCAGCAGTCGCGCGGCGCAGGCCAGGTCCGGATACTCCTGGATCCATCGCCGAAGGAGGCCGAGGACGGTCGCCCACTGGTCGACCTGCTGGACCGACCCCCGAAGCCATCGAATGGACCGTGCCCACTGCATCACCTGCCGCAGCTGCGGGATCCCGCCATCGGGGCCCATGGCGGTGAGGATGTCCTCCAGCAGCCCGTCGGGGTCCTGGGGCGGGGGGGCGAGCAGCGCCTCGTCTCCCCACCCCCGGTCGTCCAGACCGTCCGCCTCGTCACGCTCCTCGACGGCGTGCAACTCCTGGTCCGCCAGGTCGGCCACCTGCTTCCACGAGGTCGGCGCCTGCCTCGCCGTCAGGCGCAGCAGCGCCAGCGCCTGAACCGGTTGAGCGCGCAGCTGCAGCGCGGAGACCGACCCCGGCCACCATGTCCTGGCCAGTCCTCCGAGCAGGTGCGCGATCTCCTGGACGGCGCACTGCACGGGACCGAGCTCGGGAAGGTCCTCCTGGTGGGAGCGGGCCTGGGCGATCCACCCCAGCAGGACGAGGCGCTGACGCCCGGGCGCGAGCACGGCGACGTCGGGCTCGTCCGCAAGGATCCGTTGACGCAGCTCTCGGACCTGGACGAGTGCCGCCCGCGCGTCGAGGGGGGGCGGGGGAGTGGCCGCGGGCAGGCGGTGGTCCGCCCGGGCCTCGGAGCCCACCACGTCGAGGAGGTGGTCCGCGGGGGGCGCGATCCCGTCCTCCGGTCGCCCGCCGTCTCCATCATTGGCGGTGAGGGGTGAGGCGGCGGCGGGGGCTCCATCCTCGTGCCCGGCGCCGTTGGCCGGCTCCGCCTCCGTCGCGGGACCCCGCTGCGCCACGAGCAGCGCCGTCATCAGGGCGGTGCGGGCCGCCTGAGAGGGGAATGCCTGGCTCAATGCATGCAGCAGTGCGGTGTCGTGATCGTCGCCACGGCCGACCCAGCGCTCTGCCTCCCCTCGAACGAGGAGGCACTCGATCCAGCCCTGCTCGCGATAGACGATGCCGTAGCCGGCGGAGTCGAGGAACAGACGAATCTGATGGGCGTCGGGGAGGGGATGGAAGCACAAGATCATGGACCGATCCGAAAGCTCCGGTCCAGTCGGCTGCACGCTGGACCGTTCTCTGGAGGCTGCGGGACATCCTACCGTAGAGTTTTGCCCACCGTCAGATGTCCCGGAGCGAGGCGGGGGTGGCGCGGAGCCGTAAGCCTTCCGTAAGGAACCTCGTGCAGGCTGTTCCTCGGGCCTCGACGTCCAAGGCCATGACACCGCTGTCCTGAGGGAGAGAGACCTGATGCATCCCGAGCTGTTGATGACCGAGGACCGACGGCGGGAGGAGGCCGGCACCGCCGACCACCGCCTGACCGCACGTTCGGTCGCCGTGGTGGGTCTCGGCGCGGTGGCGCTGATCCATCTTCTCGACGCGCCGAGCAAGTTCCAGGAGACGCCCTACCTCGGAGTGCTCTATGTCGCGCTGATCGCCGGGTCCCTGGTCGCGGCTGCGATCCTCCTCCGCCGCGACCACCGCGGAACCTGGGCGGCGGTCGTGGCGCTCAACACCGGTGCGATCGCCGCCTACGCGCTCTCCCGCACCACCGGCCTACCCCTGTCGAACGGTGACATCGGCAACTGGGGCGAGCCCCTGGGCATGGCGGCCCTGTTCGTCGAGGGCGTGCTCGTCGTCCTCGGCGCGAGCAGCGTGACTGAGGCGTGACCCGCTCCTGCCAGCGGTGACGAGGCATGAGGCAGCGGCCAATCATCACAGATCAGTAATTATGGCCACAACTGCCTGTTGCGTCTTTTGCACAGATTGGTGGACCCACACTTCATGCTCGTGGGCCGTTTCGGGCGGTGCCGCGGCGCTCTACGCTCGACGTCATGACCTACAAAGCTGAGTACATCTGGATCGACGGAACCCGGCCCACAGCGCAGCTTCGCTCGAAGACGAGGGTCCTTCCCGACGACGCAGATCCGCCGATCTGGGGATTCGACGGCTCGAGCACCAACCAGGCTCCCGGCAGGGCGAGCGACTGCGTGCTCCAGCCCGTGTGCATCGTTCCCGACCCCATCCGAGGAGGACACAACACGCTGGTGCTGTGTGAGGTGCTGCTCCCCGACATGATCCCGCATCCCACCAACACCCGCGCGCTGCTGCGCGAGGTCGTGGCCAGGTACGAGGATCAGGAGCCGCTCTTCGGCATCGAGCAGGAGTACACGCTGTTCAAGGACGGCAGGCCGCTCGGCTTCCCCGAGGGCGGGTTCCCCGGTCCCCAGGGGCCGTACTACTGCGGCGTCGGCACCGGGCTGGCATTCGGCCGGAGGATCAGCGAGGACCATGCCACCGCGTGCATGGTTGCGGGGCTCGCCATCTGCGGCACCAACGCCGAGGTCATGCCCGGGCAGTGGGAGTTCCAGATCGGCGCGGTCGGGCCGCTCGAGGTCAGCGACCATCTGTGGCTGGCCCGCTGGCTGCTCCACCGCATCGCCGAGGACCACGGCGTGGTGTTCAGCATCGATGCCAAGCCGATGCCGGGAGACTGGAACGGAGCCGGCGCTCACACCAACTTCAGCACCACCAGCACGCGCGCCTCGTACGACGCCATCACGACCGCCTGTGAGGCGCTCGCGGCCAGGTCGCTGGAGCACGTCAAGGAGTACGGCCACGGCATCGAGGAGCGGCTCACGGGCCAGCACGAGACCGCGCCGTGGAACGCGTTCTCGTACGGGGTCAGCGACCGCGGCGCCTCGGTCCGCATCCCGTGGCAGGTCGCCAAGGAGGGCCGCGGCTACATCGAGGACCGGCGGCCCAACGCCAACATGGACCCCTATGTGGTCACCCGCGTGATCGTGGGGACCTGCTGCGAGGCTCTCGCCGCCAAGGAGCTGGTCGCGTAGACCGTCCGGCGCTCGCGGGCGCCGCCGGTCTGGACTGAGCAGTGGCCGATTGCCACCCGCAGTGTGTGCGAATCCACACCGGCATGGTGGCAGCCGGCATGGTTCCTCACGGGGGGTCAGGGTACGGTGGGCCCGTATCCGACTGCGAGGACCCCCCATGACCGCGAGACCCGATGTCGACGACCTCGAGAGGGCGGTCGGGTTCGGTTCCTGGGCCCGGACCGATGGGATGCCGCGGTGGTACGTGGAGGAGGTGCCGGCGTGCAGGCCCGGCGATCGGGCGGTCCAGCTGGCCTTCGCCCTGGGCTGGCACATGGCCGAGCTCTACCATGCAGAGGCACTGTCAGACCCACCACCACATGCCGAGGAGCCTCCACCGGAGCGGCTTCCCGGTTTCTCGGTGCTGGGCTCTCACCGGCGGGTGGAGATGTACCTCGCACAGGTGGACGAGCTCGCCTCCAGGTTGTGCAGCCTCCCCGACCTCGTCGGCGCAGGCCTGCCCACGCGACACGTTCGAGCGCAGCGGGAGCTGAGGGAGCCCTCCGCCGAGCGGGTCCGTCGGGCGATCGCCGATCTGCACGAGGTACTGCTCCGCGGCCTGACCGCCACCGACTTCCGGGTCGGGAAGGCGTACGGTCTGGGACGGGCGCTGTGCGAGACCGTGCTCCTGCCGGGCGCGCGCCGGCCCGAGAGCTTCGCCGAGCTCTTCCGGGCCGCGCGAGTGGCTGAGCTCCAGGGCTGGCTCCTGGCGCTGAAGTCAGCCTTTCCCCGGTACGCCGCGTACGCGGTGAAGGAGACCCTCGACGACTGGTTGGCCTGGGTCAGGGAGCCGAGCATCTACCAGGGACCGGGCGCACGGTCGTCGAGCCAACAGCTGACGAGCGGGGGTCACTCGGAACGGGGTGCACGGTCCCGGGTGGTGGCCGCATCGCGGCACAGGCGCCGGCTGGACTGGTCCGACTTCGGGGACGCGCATCGGCGACGTGTCGACGACTGCCTCCGCCAGCAGGGCAGGATGTGGTACGCACTGCTGTCCGGAGAGACGGTCCCGACCGACCTGCTCGTGGTCGAGGACTACGTGGACAACATCGGCAGGCTCCAGAGCCATGCGCGGAAGCTCATGTGGGAGGTGGTCGACCGCGGGTGGAGAGCAGGCCTCATCGCGACGGTGCTCGGTCTGGCGGGACTGGGCGTGGTCGCCATCGCGGTCGGAGCGCACGAGCTCGCGGCCGCCTCCGGCGCCCTCTTCCTGGCCCTTGGCGTGTCGTGGAAAGGGGTGGCCTCGGGGTTGACCGGTCTCTTCCGCGTGGTCCAGCCGCCCCTGTGGGAGGCGGAGCTCGCCGAAGGCGTCGCATACGCCACCCGCTGCCTCCCCAACGATCCGCCTCTCGGAGTGGCCGCCGGAGAGGCCGCCGGAGACGAGGCTCCTGGGTGGCGCGAGACGGCGGCCGGCGGCCACGCACGCCGGCTCGCGTCTCGTCGACGCACAGCCGATGGACGGCGGAGCGGCTGGATCGGAGCCTGACAGAGCCGTCCGTCGCTACGCGGACCCCTCTGCCACGTTCCGGTCGCGGTAGTGAGCACGGATCCGAAAGTAGCCCCAGAAGAGGACGGAGAGGGCACCGAAGCCGAGGAACAGGCCGATCACCATGGCCTCGTTGTTGGTGGCTCGAGCCTTGCCCAACGTCTCCTTGGTGCTGATGATCAGCACGACGGCATAGAGGAGGGCGGCCGCGCCGTACAGAGCTCCCCAGAACCAGAGGTTCCACTTCCTGAGCTTGGCTCCGGCGAGGAACGTGAACGGCATCAACCCGAAGACGACGGCCTGCAGGCCCAGCACGACCAACTGGGACAGCGTGGCATTCAGGGTCAGCGTCAGGAAGCCGGCTCCAGGCTCTTCGGCGGCGCTGCGAACCGGACCCCAGGTCAGCCACATCAGGACGCTCACGGCCAGGACAGCGGTTCCTCCGAAGAGGACGGCGAGGCCCTCATCGTGCTCCTTGAGCCGTCGCGTGCTGAGAGCAGCGTATCCGGCCACGAGCCCGTACACGTACCCGGGCAGGAACTGGCCGACTGCGGACCAGGCGGCGAACAGTGCCGCGAAGAGCAGGGCCAGCGGGAGCGCCCTCAGCCTGCTCGCCTGTCCCGAGGCGGCGCGGGACACCGCCTCCTCCGGAACCGCGTACAGCAGCGTGGTCACCGGGATGGCGACGAGGAACCCGATGAACACCTCGAGCGACCTGGTCCACCAGCTCTGCGTGCACTCCAGGTTTCCGCCCTGGCAGTAGTGGAGCACGTCCGGATCGACCAGGGCGGTCACGGCCGCTGCCGCGACGCAGAAGGCGATGAACTGCACGCTCGGCCGAGACCCGAAACGGGCCACTCCCCTGGGAACCCGGATGCGTGAGGCCCAGCGTGGCCGCCTTCGAAGCCATCCGAACCACCCCCGCACCTCACTGTAGTTTCTCTCGTCCTCGAGCGTCTTGTTGAAGAGCTCGGCAGGAAAGCCCACCACGAACAGCATGAATGCCGCCAGGGCCAGGCCATGCACCACGGTGGACGGGTCGCGAACCACCTCAGCGGCCACCTGGCGCGGCGTGGGCAGGGACTGCGACAGCTGCGTGAGCTGTGAGCGGCCGTCCGAGGCGGCCACGACGAGTGTGAAGGGGGCGCGCTGGTCCTGACAGCAGGGCGAGCGGGCCTGGATCAGATACGCGCCCGGAGAGATCGGAGGCAGTTTGAAGGAGACGACGAAGTCACCCGCCCGGTTCGCCGAGAAGGGCGGGGTGGTCATCTCGGGCGTGGCCGGCTCGCCTGCCGCCAGCGATGCGGTCGACGCCAGCATCGCCCGTTCGGCGCTGGCCTGCGATCCGTGCTCCCCCGGGAGCCGCGCACCCGGCGGGGGTGTGCCGGCATTGGCCGGCTTGCCCGTGGGTGAGAACACGATCCTGATCTCGGCGTTCGGAGGGTAGCCGACGCCCTGCGCCGTCACCAGCTGGCCCGGTGAACCCTTGGGCGGCGACACCTGAAACCCGGGTGACGCCGTGGACGGCGGGACAGGCCGGACCGTCGGAGGAGGGGGCGGAAACTGCGGGCCGGACGCGAAGGTGAGTGGAAGGATGGGTCCGGTGATGGGGGTCGGTGCTGGTGTGGAGGTCGATGCGGGGGTCGACGTCGCCGTGGAGGAGGTGGATCGCGGCGTGGCCCTCCCCGTGGACGGGATCGAGCTCGCCGTGGACGTGGCCGGTGACGGGGGCGGCGGGAGCGGGGGGACGCCGGCGATCGCGACGCCTGCCGGGTTGTTGATTCCGGTGGACCGCCCGGTGAGGGTGTGGATCGGTCCGGCGCCGTCGAGCGCACCGGCCGCGTACTCCGTCACGCTGTCCGATGACACCTCTCCGCGGGTGGCGTTGCCCGTGTACAGGTTCCCCGCCCCATCGATCGCGATGGCGAGCGGGCGGTCGAGCTCGCTGATGATGCGGCTGGGCGGGGTCTCCGCCCTCCACCCCCTCGCGTACTCGCTGATGCTCCCGGTGTACAGGGAGTTCGTCGCTCGACCGCTCGAGTCTGCGTCGGAGTAGTTGACGACGTAGAGGTTCTGGGCGGCGTCGAGCGCGATGCCCTGCGGGTTGCTCAGCCCGTTGTTGGGGCCGGTGATCGTGCGTGCGGGAGTGACGTTTCCGTTTGGGCCGGGCACGAGCTCCACGACGCTCCCAGGTCCGGAGGAAGGGGAGTTGAGAACGTACAGGTGTTGAGCCCGATCGATGGCGACGCCCACCGGCTGATCGAGACCACCGATGGTGCGGATGGGCGTGGCGTTTCCGTTCGCCCCCGGCCGGAACTCCAGGACGCTCCCGGTCCTGGACGGCACCGCTGTGGGCGTGGGTCCGGGGGTGGGTGCCACGGTTGGGGTGGGCTGCGGAGGCCCGGACGCGAAAGTGCCGGAGTGGTTCGAGGCCGGATCGGTGCCGCGACTGGCGAGGACGGGGAGGACGGGGAAGGTGGCCACATAGAGGTTGCCGGCGCCATCGAGGGCGAGACCGTTCGGCGGGCTGGCGAGGCCTGTGATGGTGCGGATTGGCGGGGCATCGCCGCTCGCTCCGGCCCTGTACTCGGTGATGGTGTTGCTGGCGCTGTTGGCCACATACAGGGTCTGGGCGCGGTCGAGGGCCACCGCCACCGGGCGTTGGAGCCCGGTGCTGCTGGTCTGGGGGCCGCCGATGCTCCGCACGGAGGGGACGTTCCCTTCCGCTCCGGCCGGGTACTCGGTGATGGTGTTGTCATTGGTGTTGGCCACGTACGTGGTCGGCTCGGTGACCGCAGCGCGGGCGAGGGAACGACCCGGTCCGACCGCTGCCGCGCTGACGAGCCCGGCGACGAGTGCGAGGACGAGGAGCACCGCGGCCGTACGCTTCCTTCCCATTCCGCCCTTCTCGTTTGTGTCTGTCGGAGCGCCATCGTGCCTGCCGATCGTGTCCTCCGCCACGGAAGAGTACCGCAAGGCAGCGTAGATTTCGACCGTTCATCCTGGAACCGCGCCGACCTCATCTGTGCGCACCAGTACGTGGAACATCGGACCGCGACGTCGCAAGCTGAGCTCGTGACAGGCTTTGCCAGGAGGACCTCGACTGATGAACGGCGCGACGGTGTTGTGGAACGCGTCCCCCCACGTCCAGCGGCTTGCCGACGAGGTGGAGGATCGGATCGTCAGCGCTCATCGTGAGTGGGTGCGCAAGGGCACGGGCGTGTCCAGGCTCATGCTGCGCACGGCGGCCACCGCCGCGGATGCAGCCCTGGCCCGTGCGGTGGGCAACCTGGAATGACCAGGAGCCCCGCCGCAGGCCGGATGAGGTAACCGCCCGGGC
Organism: Chloroflexota bacterium; assembly: GCA_028287625.1. Taxonomy (GTDB): domain Bacteria; phylum Chloroflexota; class Dormibacteria; order Aeolococcales; family Aeolococcaceae; genus CF-96. The sequence continues at coordinate 8,699 of JAQBPH010000653.1, forward strand.
GCCGTCGGCGACTATGGGGTGTCATGCACCGTCATCAGGCATGCGGCAAGCTGAGCGACGCCCTGCTCGTCGACGCTGCCCGCACGGGCGACCGACCATCGCTGGCCGAGCTCCTGGAGCGCCACCGCCCCCTTCTGCTGGCCCTCTGCCGGCGGGCGCTGCGAGACGAGGTCGAGATCGGAAGAGC
>JAQBPH010000094.1:0-5030 GCA_028287625.1 Chloroflexota bacterium
GACGTGGCGCACCGTCTTCACCGGTGACGGATACATCAGCGACATCTGGTGCGGTCGCGTCTCGTCATCGGTCGACTGCGTCGCCGTCGGCGCGCCGGGGGCGCTGGTCAGCCTCGACGGCGGGAGCACGTGGACGCCCCGGTCTGTGCCGAGCGGGCTGTCGAGCATCGCGTGCGTCGACTCGCTCCACTGCACCGCCGCCGGGTCCAGGAGCCAGCCGTGGGACAGTGCAGGGCTCATCCCCCAGGTCGGGGTGCTGGCGACGACGAGCGACGGCGGCGGCACCTGGAGCACCCAGCTGCTCCCGACCGACACGTCCACGTGGCTCAACCGCGTGTCCTGCGTGAGCGCCTCCGCCTGCTGGGTGGTCGGCGGCCAGCAGGCCAAGGTCGCCTACCCCGGCGGCCCACCCGGCACCGGTCCCCAGACGCACGCACTCGTCCTGAGCACCTCCGGTGGACGCCACTCCGGCTGACCCGGTCGTCAGGGAGTGCGGTGGAAGAGGGTGAGGTCGGCGCTGCTCAGGATTGCTCTCGAGGTGACCCGCGCTCAAAGGTTGCGTCGCCGTCACCCTGCTCGCCGCACCGAGGGGTCAGGGTGGTCGAGATATGACGTGGTGGCGGCGTCGTACGCAGGAGCGGGTGGCCTATCGCGTCGATGTGGCTGATGACCCGTGCGGTGCTGACCCTGCCGACGCTCCTGCCCTGGAACCACCCCCTGGTGTCGCGAGCTGCTGTCGTGGCGTGGACCAGGGAGGTCGTCGGACCGACGGCGAGCATTGCGACCAAGTACGTGCAGGAGGGCAGGTCAGCATCATGGTCATGGGCTCCAGGCGGCTGTGGATCTACGCGGCCGGTACGATGGCTGCTGCAGGGCTGGTCATGGGCGCGTTGACCCTGCTGTCGCCTTGGGCACTCGGCTGGCCGCCTGCGAACGAGCGGCAGACGGTCCTGCGCACCGCCCTCCTCGGCGCCCGCCCGAGTCGCTCCGCGATCAAGCTGGTGCCCGCTTCCGACCTTCCCGCCTCGTTGGCATGGGGGTCGGGTGCTCAGCTGCAGGGAAACGTGTGGGTGGTGGCGCAGTCGCTGCACCTGCAGGGGTTCGACGGGGTGATGGGCAGCCCGTCCGCGACGTGGATGGTCCAGGTGTTCCCCGAGGACGTGGAACTGCAGGTCGGCGGCACTGCGGGGACCAGTGGGTCCTGGCCGCCGTTCTTCGACCGCCTGCCGGACCGATCGCCGCCGCCTTGGTGGCCCATCCCCGTGCCGACGCCGGAGGTGGCGGCGCAGCTCTCACTGGTGATCGTGTTTCTGATCGCGGTGGCAATCGTCGCCGCCCTGATTCGGGGCATCCGATTCGCCGTGTCGCGCGGTGTCCGCAGGCTGGGGCGCCCCACGTAACACAGGCGCCGGCTCGGCGACGGCACCACGGTGGGCCGGTTGACCACGCGTCGTACCACGGGGAAGCCGGGGAGACGGCCGGCCGGGGACTGATACCAGGCTGACGTCTTCCGCCACGGTGATGAAGAATGGTGCCGTGACCGACTTGCCATCGTCCTCCTCACAAGGCCAGCGATCCGAGTGGGCCCGCCCGGAGCACATGGTTGGCGGGCCCGTCGCCCTATGCTTCGTCCTGGCGCGATCGGAGACTGCCGGGGTCCGTATCCAGCGTGTGGTGGCGTTTCCCACCGGCTTCGAATTCGAGGTCGTTGCCCGCTTCGCCCCTCGGGGGGACGTGTGGGACCCCATGCACGGGCTCGCCGGGCTCTGCGGCAAGCCCGGAGCGCCCAGCGGTGAACCACGGACGAGCACCTGCGCCTCCACATCCGGTTTCCCGACGGGTCAGAGGCGAACAACCTCGGTCCGCCGATGCTGGAGCCGAGTCGCTCCGGACCGTTCCTGAGGCCCCGGGCGGGCAGGTGTGACGCCTCGATGGTCGAGGCCACCTTGTGGGTCTCTCCACTGCCCCGGCTGGTCAGGTCACCTTTATCTGCGAGTGGCCGATGTACGGGATCTCACCGACACCTCATGCCGTGGATACCCACAGCATCCGTGAGGCTGGTGCCCGGGCAACCCACCTGTGGCCCGTGGCGGGGCAGGACGAAGTGTAGGCACTTGCCAACCCGCGCCGATCGCCCTGAGTGGGCAAGGCCCGAACACCTCGTGGGCGAACCCGTGGCCCTGAGTTTTGTGTTGGCCCGATCCGCGTCGGCCGCAGTCCGCGTGGAGCACGTGACCGCATTTCCAACAGGCTTCGAATTCCAGGTCGTCGCCCACATCGCCAAGGTGAAGCACATGTCCGACCCGATGCGCGCCCTCGGCGGACTGCGCGGCAAGCCGCTCCATGGCTATCCGGACCTCGATGCCGACGACCTGAGATTGCGTGTCCGGTATGCGGACGGGCCCGAAGCCGTCCCACCCATGGCCGGGCACGATGTGGCGCGCATCGGGCTGGGGTCGCAGGGACCTTCGATTCACGTTGGCGACGGCAGCGCCGGAGGATCCCTGGCAACGGCGATGTTCTGGATGTGGCCGGTTCCTCCTCCTGGGCCGTTGACCTTCGTCTGCGAGTGGCCGCGGTACGGGATTCCGCCAACCCGCCGGCAGGTTGACGCCGGCCTGATCCGTGAGGCGGCGGAGCGTGCGGTGGGAGCCTGGCCAGACGACGAGCCCAGTGCGACCTAGCGGTCACCATCGGCGTGGTTTGGGCGGGCCCCCCACTCGGAGCTGGCGGGTTCCTGCCACATCAGCCATCAGCGGCCGGTTCGACAACTGTTGGGGCTGACACAACTCGTGGCCCTACGAAGAAGGCAATGCGACTCTCGGGACTATGCTGATCATCGTCGCGATGCCTGCAGCAGCAGCGTCGGCGTGAAATCGCTCTGTGGCCTTCGGAGCCAGGCGAAGGTCCACGCCCCACGCGCTGACCCCGCCCGGGTTGGTCTGGTAGGTCGTGGCGCCGAGGACATCCATGGGAGAGAACCTGGTGTCGACCTTCCAGTGGTACCCAGGGGGGTAGAGCTCGGGGTTGGAAAACTGGCTCGGGTCGTAGAGATTCTCCTGGTCGTCACGGAAGGTTGAACTACTCGGATCGGGCGCTCCAGTCACAGCAAGAGCGATGTGCACGCCGTCGGTGTGGTGGGCGCACGGCGACGCTGAGGCAGCGGTTTGTGAGGACGGTGACGGTGTTACTCCGGTGGTGCTTCCGCAAGCGGAGATCACCGCGACCGCAGAGTAGCCAAAGACCCGGACGGCGGCGGTCACCTCCTGATCTTGCCATCGGAGGGCTCTCGGTGTTTACGTGCCACGAAGGACTGACGAAGGCGTTCCTCCGGGCCTTTGCGCCGCAGCCTGGACTTCGCTGCGGCGGGCGCGACGATGATCCGCCAGGCCGGCGGCTCAGTCAGCCGCGTAGAACTCCGTCATCAGCTGCTCGAGGGGGATCCCTCGTCCGCGGTCGAAGGCTTGGCGGGCGCGCTCCACCGCTGCCCGCTCGTCATCGGTGAAGGGCTCGTCGATGAGGCGGTGGAGGTCGGCCCTGGTCATGGTCGAACCGTAGCACTCACCGCGCGGCACGACGTCGCTCTCCTTCATCACCTCGTCGTCGTTCCCGGCCGCCGGAGGTGTACAGCGGCGCTTGGCGGCAGCCGTCCGGCCTGACCGCCGGTTCTTTCATCGGGCGCTCGGCAAGATCACGTACGTGATGATGCGCATCCGGACGGGCTGATCCGCCGTGGCTGCTGTCAGCATTGCTGTCCGGCGGCCTCGCCTGAGCGACACTACGGGGATGTTCCGCTTGGCGACCCCGATCCATGGTCGTGGCATGCGTCCGACGACAGAGCCGTCGAGTTCGTCGTGTGGACCCTTCAGGACGATGGCCTCCGGGTCGCGCCGTTCGAGCATCACCCGGAGGGCGGCGCGCGGCTGCGCGCGGCCGGAATGGATGCGATGGAGCTGGGTCACCAGCTGTACGAGGAGTTCCGCGCCGCGCGCCCTCGGCCGGCCACTCTCGATGTCCACGTCGTCAGCTATTCCGCTCATGTTGTCGAGGTGGTCCCTCCGGTCAGCGTCCGTGTAGCCGGCGAGCACCTGACCAAATCACTGTCGCGACGTCATGTCCGGCCTCAGCAAAGATGCGGGCCGCGCGGATGCCGAGGTTCTCGTCGAGCTTCAGCCTCACGTCACGTCGACGAAGCGGCCTGCGGCGAGGCGGCCACCGTAGGCGATGCAGGCGCGCACATCAGCCTCCTCGATGCCGGGGTAGTCGTCGAGGATCTCGGCCACGCTCGTGCCCTCGGCGAGCAGGCCGAGGATCAGCGACATCCAGATGCGGTGTCCGCGGATGCGTGGCCGACCACCGCAGATGGCGGGATCGACGGAGATGCGGTCGAGAAGGTGCACGTCCGGCATGTGGGGCATGATCCCACGGGGGCCGCCGGTGGTCACGGCTGCAGGCACTCACGGAGTGGATGGGGCCCGTCGGTCCGGTCGAGGGACGGGCTCAGCTTCTCCACCTCCGGTCCGGGCTCCTTGGCCCAGCCTGCGATCGGTTCCTCGTGGACGTCGCAGACGCTGAGGACCGCCCCACCTCGAAGAGGACGTCATCATCCACACCGTCGACCCGTAGGCGGATGAACTCCGTGAAGACCGCCCAAACCCGGTCAGAGGGAGGCGTGTCGAGGGGCACTCCAGCCTCGCTCGGAGTGTGCGGAGAGCTTCGTGCTTCGTCACATCAGGCGCCGGTTGCCCACCGGTCCGGTGGTTGTGCGATGCATCCGCGCCGCGTTGCTGTCCCGCCGCCCGACGGCTCGCTCGGCACCCCGTCCGACCGCACGTTCCGTATTCGAAAAGCTGGTACCCGCTGCAGGACTCGAACCTGCGACAAAGGGATTAAGAGTCCCCTGCTCTACCAACTGAGCTAAGCGGGCACGCTGCCGGGAGATCGATTGTACCGCCGCCGGCCGGGGCTCCCGGATCAGCGGCGGGAGGCGGCCACCGGGCCCTCGCCGCGCCCGACCCGGCCGGCGCGGC